>JBAPXO010000089.1:0-9294 GCA_049284255.1 Solirubrobacteraceae bacterium
CCAGAACCGTAGTGGACGGCTGAAGGGATTGACGACCTTCTCGCTCAGGGAGAATGCCTTCACCGGCGCGCCCTCCTACACCACCTGCACCACCAAGAAAAAGACCACCCGTCAGCCGGTCAGTCCGCTGGCGCAGATCGCCAAGCTCAGCTCGAAGGTCCTGCAGACCCTCCACGCCTCAGACCGCGGCGGCAAATTCCGCACCAAAGGCCGCTACAGCGCCGCCACCGTCAGAGGGACTGACTGGTTTACCGAAGACCGCTGCGACGGCACCCTGACCACGGTCAAGCGCGGCAGCGTCAACGTCCAGGACTTCCGGACCCGCAAGACCATCGTCCTCAAGGCCGGACACAGCTTCCTCGCCAAACGGTTCTAGCCGCTGGCGCTCGACCTCCGGACTCCGGGCCCCCGAGCCGTCGGAGGCCCCGACGCCGCCGAATCGATGTTAGCGTTAACAACGGGGCTTCGTGGGTATGCGATGGCCGACACGGCAAATGCGCTTGCGCATAGCGGTCGGGCAGGCGCATCCACAAGGGAGGATTCATGTCTGATGTCTCTCACGCGCTCCGGAGGCTGCTGGCTTCGCTAGCGGTCGGCGGATTCGTCGCCATGCTTGCGATGGGAGCTGCATCCATCGCGGTCGCGGCACCAACGACCCACCACGCAGCTACACCCCACCACGCCAAGGGCAAGGGCCATCGCAAGGCGCCCTCGAGTCCGAACGGATCGCGAGGGGGAGGCCGGATGCGCATCAGTAGCGCGCCCTGGGGCAGCGCTGACGGCCAGTCGGTGAGCCTGTTTACGCTCCGCAACGTCCACGGCATGACGGTCAAGATCTCCACCTACGGCGGAGTCGTGCAGTCGATCCTGGTGCCGAACCGATCGGGCCGCCTCACCGACGTAGCCCTTGGCTTCCCCACTCTGTCCGATTACGTGCAGGACTTCACGCAGGGCGCGACCGGGACTCCGTGGCCGCTGTCCGGGGGATCGGGCGACGTGTACTTCGGAGGGATCATCGGGCGTTACGCGAATCGCATCGCCAACGCCGCCTTCGATCTCAACGGAACCACCTACAAGCTCGATGCCAACAACGGACCCAACACCCTGCATGGCGGCTACCTGGGCTGGAACACCAGAGTCTGGACGCCGACCACCTCGGTCGGGGCAAATGCGGTCGCACTGCATCTGACCGCGACATTTCCCCAGGGCGAAGGCTGCCTGCCGACGCTGAGCCCGGGCTGCACCGGGTTCCCGGCCGCTGTGCAGACCACGGTGACCTATCGGCTGACGCGTGACAACCAGTTGCAGATCGGCTATCAGGCGACCAACCAGTCCAGCAGCCTGTCGACGGTCATCAACCTCACCAACCACACCTACTTCAACCTGGGCGGTGAGGCCAGCGGCAGCGTCGAGCACCAGTTGCTAGCGCTCAATGCCAACCAGTACACCCCGACCGATGCCAACCAGATCCCGGAGGCGCCGTACTTCGTGCCCGTTCGAGGAACGGCGTTCGACTTCCGTTCGATGCATCCGATCGGGCGGTACATCCGGGACACGAATCTGCCCGACGGAACCTCTGGACCGCTGCGGCAGTTGCAGATCGCCCACGGGTACGACCACAACTGGGTTCTGAACGGCTACCCCTCCTACCGGCTCGTCGCGGTAGCTCAGGCCCCGTCAAACGGGGTGACGATGTGGACCTACACCGACCAGCCAGGGGTGCAGCTCTACACCGGGAACTTCCTGGTCGGCGATCTGATCGGGACGAGCGGGCACGCCTACCGACAGACCAGTGCGTTCACGCTTGAGACGCAGCACTACCCTGACTCTCCACACCACATCGGTCAGGCCGGATGGCCATCGGTGGTGCTCACGCCGGGCGCGACGTTCGACACGAAGACCGCATACAAGTTCGGTGTGAGGGGCGTAGGTCTCCGGCACCACACTCACTTCTCCTGACCCTCGACTGAGGAGTTGCCGGGGGCGCTGCGGCGTCCCCGGCTCTTCGTCCCCGGCTACGCGCTCGGGCCGACGGCGCGTAGCAAAGTGGGCGGTACTGGGCTCGAACCAGTGACCTCCTGCTTGTAAGGCAGGCGCTCTACCAGCTGAGCTAACCGCCCGAGCGGGACGATGGTACTGCGCAGGCGCTCTTTCGCGGCGGCCTTCCGCTGGCGACGAAAGCCCGGGCCTTCACCTAGTACCGTGCTGACGATGGCGGACTTCGGCTTTGACCCGCAGCGTGTAATGGACCAGATCAAACGCATGGCTGCGGATGCGCCTGGTCAGCTGACCGAGGGCTTCGGCCGGATGGTTCGGAGCGCTCCCCCGGAGCGGCTCGAGCAGCTCATGCGATCTCCGGCTCGCAAACCACTCCTGGACGCGATCTTCTGGCAGATGCCCAAGCAGGTCGACGCCGCGGCCGCCGCCGACGTGAACACCTCGATCCGCTGGTGCATCACCGGCCGCGGCGACGGCGGCATGGACGTCTACCAGCTCGAGCTCGAAGCCGGTCAGGCCAGGATCATCCGTGGCGAGGATGGCCCGGAGCCGCGTCTGACGATCACCATGGACGGCGTCGAGTTCCTGCGCCTGGTGAGCGGCAACTCCGATCCGATGCAGGCCTACTTCAAGGGACGCATCCAGCTCGCCGGCGACATCATGATCGCCGCCCAACTCGCGCAGATCTTCAAGCTGCCCGGCGCCGGATCGAGCCCGGGCAACGGCGACGCGCCCGGCGGCGGCCGAAGCTAACCCGAAGCGACCGGGGCCTCGCGTCTCAGCCCCGCGCCGAGGGATGCAGCAAGGGCACGACCGGCTCCCACCCTGATCGCAGCACTCCAAGCAGTGACGGCGGAGTGATCACGAGCGCCGGCTCTCCGGCAGGGCGGGGGCGGCGCTCGGCGTATCCAGCCGGGGTCCACGCCAGCAGCTCATCCCCCAGGACGAGCCACGGCGCCGCTTCGACGAACACCAAGGCACCGTCGGGGAGCTCATCGAGGTTGGCTCGATGACCGAGATGCCCGCGCGTCTTCGAATCGACGCGTTCGCTGTGGAGCTGGGCGTCGATCGCATCGGCCCCGAGCTGGTCGGGATGCAGGGTGCTCCAGCGTTCGGTCAGCCGGTTGTAGTCCTCGCGCCGGCAGAGCGCACACGGACGATGCCCGGCCGCCATCGCCGTGGCCTCGTCGAGGAAGAAGAGCTCGGTGTAGCGTCCCGGCGCCATCAGGTGCTTGCGCTTCCAGCCGCGAAACTCAAGCCGGCAGGCGATCCAGCGCTTGCCGTTGTAGCGCCGTCGGATGCGTTGCTCGGAGTCGTGTAGGCAGCCGCGGTTGGCGTACACCAGCCCGCGGGCGGGATCGGCGATCAGCTCGCCGAGGGGGGTGACCCGGTTCTGACGCGGCATCAAACCGAAGCTAGCGCCGCGCTCACACGCGCGACTGCGTCTGCCTAACCTCCCGGCACAGCGATGTCTGCGCCGACACCAACCGACAACCTCGTCTCGGCCCGGCGGATCCTCCGGGAGGGGGCGCTTCCGACCACCGCGAAGCGGCTGAAGATCCCTGCTGACGTAGTCGAGCGCCTGGCCGCCGACGGCCTGACCCAATGCCTCGGGGTGCTAGGCCCGATCGACACTGAACACGCGGGCTGGGCGCTGCTGATGTCGGGAATTCGAATCGCCCGCAGCGCTGACGAGCTCGTGCCGTCGAGTGGACGACGGCGATCGCACACCGCTTTCAACGTCGGGGTTCTATGGGCCGGGCTGGTGAGCGCCGTCGCGGGCGACCGGCTCGTGGCCGGGGCCGGCGAGCTCACACCGGACGCCGATTGGGAGCCCGGACCAGACGCGCATGGCGCCAAGCGGCTCGCCGTCGAGCTCGCTGACAGCCTGCTCGATCCCGTGTCCTCGCCTGAGGCCCGCCACCGCTTCACCACCGACTCGTTGACCGAGCTCGATGACGAGCTCGAGGGGCTCTCGCACGGGCCTGCCGGCTGGATGCTCTGCGCCTTCGGGGTGTGGGTGGGCAGCGGCGTGGGCGGTGTGGCCACCCCCTTGACTCGCCGCAATACCTTGGGGCTCGGACGCGTCACCCACCCTCGCAAGGCGATCGACGGCTGCGCGCTGGCCGGTGCCCTGCTCGCCGAGACCGGCGTGGCCCTGCTCGGCGGAACCGAGCCCGGCGTGAGTGTGGGGTGAGAAGCGGCCGGGTACCCCACGGATATGGCCACAGACAAGCAACGGCAGGCTGCACGCAAGAACGTAAAGAAGGCCCAAGCCGGTGCCGCGAAGAAGAAGACGATCTCCAAGCTCTCCAGCGAGACCCGCTCTGCTCTCGGGCGAGAGGGAGCCAAGGCGGCGGCCCGCAAGCGCGGCTCCTCCAAGGGAACGGGCACCGGCGCCGGGGCGATGACCGTGACCGAGCTTCGCCGCGAGGCCGCACGGCTCGGGATCGAAGGGCGCTCGAAGATGGGCAAGGCCCAGCTGATCCGCTCGGTGTCCCAGAAGCGCCGGTCGCGGTCGAGCTGAAGGCAGTCCGGACGTGAAGCCCAGGAGCGACCTCTGATGGCGACCGTCAGCGTCCGTTACATCGTCGACGACGTCGACACCGCAATCGCGTTCTATTGCGGACACCTTGGCTTCACGGAAAGGATGCATCCTGCGCCGACGTTCGCGATGCTGACCCGCGGCGACCTTCGCCTCGTGCTGAGCGCACCGAGCACCGCCGGCGGGGGTGGCCAGGCGATGCCGGACGGGACCGCACCGCAACCCGGCGGCTGGAACCGATTCATGCTCGAAATCCCCGATCTCGCCGCGACGGTCACCGCACTCCGAGACGCCGGCGTCAATTTCCGCAACGACATCGTGACCGGCGTCGGCGGCAAACAAATCCTCCTTGACGACCCCAGCGGCAACCCAATCGAGCTCTTCGAACCAACACGGCCCGAGGCGTCGCTGGGCGCCGAACCCCGGGACTAGACTCGAAGTCATGTCCACCCGGCGCCTTGACGATTTGCGCTTCGAGGCTCGGCACGCTCGCCAGCGTTACGACCTGTACAAGGCAAGGGCCTATGGACAGCGGCCGACCAGTCCGGAGCGTCTGCGCGAGTTCGAACGTGCCTGCGAACGAGCAGAATCCCGGCTCAGCGCCGCTGAGGCCGAGGACCGACGCGCTCGCACCCCGGGCGAGGGCCCGCCAGCTCCCAGCTGACGCCGTCCGGCTGGTCAGCCGGGCGGGATCTGCAGCAGCACCAGCGCGGCGTCGAGCGCGTCGGCCTCGAGCTCGGTCGGGATCTGCCCGGACTGCCCGGTGACGGCCTCGAAGACCAAGTCGTGGAGCGCGCCGACCACGGCGCGGTAACGCGCGGTCGGGACCGCCGGCCACGAGGGTGCGGTGCGGCGGGCGTCGGCGTGCCAGACCTCGACCAGAGCCGCGATCCGGCGGTGCGCGTCGAGCCGAGCCTCGAGCCCGGACGTCCCGATCGCCTGCAGCTCGACCAGCATGCAGTGCGCGAACTCGGGCTCCTCGGTGGCGAGCTCCAGATACGCGCGGATCGCACCCCGGATCTGGCTGCGCGGCTCGGGTTCGGCGTGATCGGACGCCCATTGGCTCAGCCGCTGGAGAATCAGCGCCACCCCCTGGGCGTGGGCGGCAAGAAAGCACTCCTCCTTATCGGCGAACTGGGCATAGAACGACTGTTTGGAGACGCGGGCCCGATCGACGACATCGGTGATCCGGACGTTGGCATACCCGAGTTCGGCGACAGCCGACGTCATGGCGCGCAGCATCCGCTCGCGTTGCGCGCTCCTGACCTCCGCGGGAGGAAGGCTGCCGCGCCCTCGGGGAAGCCCGGGACGGGGGCGAATATCGGCAAGCGTTCCCACGGAAGCCTAGTGTACTTCCCGGTACTCCTGTACGCTTTAGTACGCATGACTCCCACCGTCACCGCGGACCCTGAACACCGTTCGCCGGCCAAGCCGGTGATTCAGGGCCTGGACGAGATCCCTCGTCCAGGCGGCGTTTTCAGGGGCCTCGATCGTTGGTTCAGGCCCGAGCGGTTCGCTGATTGGGGCGACGGCACTCCGGACCGGTATCTGCTCAGGCTGCCCCTCCTTCCCTCGTTGGTGCTGACGTGCTCGCCTGAGGACTGCCGGGCGATCTTCACCGAGCGTGAGGGCACGCTGCAGTTCGGCGAGGGGCTGCGCCGTCTGGCACCCCACGAGGCGATGTTCGGGCACGATGCCATCGCCGCTCTGGATGGCGAGGACCATGGGCGCTTTCGCCGCCAGCTCACCGCCGCCTTCCACGGTGAGGCGCTCAAGGGGTATGAAAGTGCGATCATCGCGGCGACGCGCCATCGGATCGCGCGGTGGCCGATCGGCCAACCCGTCGCCTTCGCGAGCCTCATGCACGACCTGGCTCGGGACGTGATCGCGGGCACCGTCCTCGGCGTGACCGATCCCACCCGGAGCCGGCGCCTTGCGGCGGTTCTCGAGCGACTGGATCGCGCCATCAATTCGCTCGAGCTGGCCGGGCGCTTTGCCTCGGCGATCCTGCTGCGGGGATGGTGGGCGCCGTATCCGCGGATGGAATCGATCCACGCCGAGCTCGCCACCATCACCCGAGCGGAGATAGCGGCCAGGCGCGCCGCCGGCGATCGCTCGGGTCGCGACTGTCTCGGCCGATTTCTCAATCAGGATCCCAGCGCTCCGGACACCATGACCGATGACGAGATCGTCGCCGCTCTTCGCGTCCTCGTGGTCGCCGGGTGGGCGACCACCGCCAACACGCTCGCCTGGGCTGCGGAGCGCCTGGCGCGCCATCCCGCGGCGCTCGTGGCTTGCGAGGACGACGTGCGCGCGAACGGCAGCCGCTACCTGGTGGCCACGGTGCAGGAGACATTGCGGATGCGCCCGCCGGTTCCGGTCACCGTCAGGTACGTCGCGCGGGATTTCGAGCTCAACGGGCTGGCCATCCCCAAGGGCACGCTCGTGGCAACCGACATCGAGCGCATGCACCACCGCTCCGACATCTATCCCGATCCCTTCGCGTTTGCACCCGAGCGTTTCCTTGAGAACCGCCCCGGCACCTACACCTGGATCCCCTTCGGCGGCGGTGTGCACCGCTGCATCGGCGCCGGCTTCGCTCTCACCGAGGCGCGGCTGATCCTCCAGACCATCCTGCGGGAGCTCACCTTCGTGCCGGAGCGCGTCCCAGACGAATCTCTCAGCCGGCGAACGCTGATCACGGCGCCGGGGCGCGGGGCGCTCGTCACCCTCTCGTCGCGAACAAGGCCCTAGCCAACCGGAGTATTGTCCGCGCACCCGGCGCGCGAATGAGGAGGGCACGATGGCGAGCCTGCTGGATCTGACTGTTCAGGGTGACGTCGGCACCATCAGCGACGAATCCCAGCTTCCACAGATCAAGCTGATGACGCCGCTCGAGCTTTACCGGCTCTGGGAGCGCCAGAACTGGGCGTCCCACGAGATCGACCTGACGATCGACCGGCGCGATTGGGAAGGCCTGACCGAGTTCGAACGCGAGCAGATGCTCTACGGGCTCTCGGCGTTCTTCGTCGGCGAGGAGCGCGTCACCAACCAGTTCTCGGGCCTCGTGCTGTCTGCCGAGGACAAGCACGAGGAGGCGTTCCTGCTCACCCAGCAGGTCGACGAGGCCCGACACGCCCAGCACTTCAATCGCCTCTACGAGGAGGTGCTCGACTTCGACGGTCAGTTCGAGGATCGCCTCGCCAGCGCGCGCAGGTATCTGAGCGACTCGTTCTTTGCCCTCTTCGACGGCTTTCTCGTCGATGATCACCGCCGCCTGCTCGCCGATCCGACCAGCATCGAGGCCAAGCTCGATTTCATCACGACCTACCACATGGTCATCGAGGGCACGCTCGCGCTCACCGGCCAGCACTTCCAGACGATGCGCATGGAGCGCCGCGGGATCCTCCCCGGTCACCTCGAGGCGTTCAGACGGATCTCCCAGGACGAGCACCGCCACGTCGCGTACGGCACCTGGTATCTGCAGCGGCGCGCGCGTGATCCTGAGCTCGCCAAGCGCGTGCAGGAGAAGCTCGCGCAGACGCTCCCGGCTGCGGCCGGCGTGATCGTCCCTCCGAACCTGGACACCGACTACGAGCGTGAGTTCCTCGGCGCCTCGCCGCTGGACCGATCCGAGTTTGCCTACCGCGCGCTCTCGCGCCGGCTGAAGGTGATCGGAATCGGCCTCCCCGCCGTCACCGCCTGACCACCTGTCCGGAGTGAAAGGCGCCGTCGCCGGCGCCGACCTGATCAGCGCAACGCTAGGACGCTGAACGTACCGGCGTGGTCAGAGTCCCAAAAACCGTGTACAGGTCGACGCCCGGTGATTTGCGAGCTCACCAGCTTGATCTGCCTCGGGTCGTTGGTCATCACATGGTCGACCTTGTGATTGAAATCGCTGACTTTGCCGCCGCCCCCCGGAGCGGTGAGCACATTGGCGTTCAGGCAGCAGCTCAGCGGCTTATAGGTGCTGCGCTCGCGGAAGCCCGCGTTCAGAAGCGTCTGGTCCGCCAGGCTGTCCCCCGGCTGGAGCGGGGTCTTGGTGTCGGAATTGAGGTCGCCGACCAGGATCACCGGCAGCTTGCCCGTCGCCGGGCCGCCCTTGGCGATCAACTGGTGAGCCTGGGCCGCGCGCACCTGGCCCGGGCCAACCGGGGCACCCTGGTAGGTGGGGTTGCTTGCCTGGCTGTCAAATGACTCCAGATGCGTATCGACGAACCGGAACCAGCGGCTGCCCCGAACCTTGACCTCGGCACTGAGCCAGCCCCTCGTCACCGGCACCGCGATGAGCCCGGCAAGCTTGGGCGCAAACAGCGTCTGGTAGTGCCCTTTTCGGACCTGCTTGACGTTCACTCCGTCACGGACGCGGGCGAGAATCGCGTCGCGCATCGTCAGGCGAATGTCCTCGTCGCAGCTGTGGTCGGGACTGGCGTCGGTGTTGGCCTCGGTCTCGAAGTCGAACTCCGGCTGGGCGCCCACCAACCGATAGCGCTGCTTTCCCTTGTTGAGCTGGCCGAGTAGCAGCTTCACGTAGTCGTAGACGACGTGGGTCGCCGTGTACGGGCCGGGCGGCGCGAAGTACTTGCACGTGGGGTCGGTACGCCAGAGGGCAGCCTCCTGAAGCCCGACAAGATCGGGACGAGTCTTCAGGATCTCCTGGGCTAGGCCCTTGGCCCGGACCGGGAAGTTGTTCTCCTTGACCTGGTTGAAGATCGCTCCCGCGGCGTCATTGAGCTGGGGCAGGCTTTGCG
>JBAPXO010000090.1:0-11970 GCA_049284255.1 Solirubrobacteraceae bacterium
TCCGTCGCCCGAGAAGCCAGTCGTGCCGGTGCCCGCGACGGTCGAGATGTCGTTCGTCGCCGCGCCAGCCGGGATGTCCTTCGTTGCCGCGCCTGCCGAGGCAGGCAACAACGCTAGCGCCATCAGCGCCAAAACGACGGCTCTTCCCGGTCCCACGCGGACAGAATATACGTGCAGCGCCTTCTGGTCCGGGATTGAGCGCCGACCGTAAAAGGCCGACTACGCCTCGCGCTTACGCCGAGCTCGTCCAAGTGCCGCTCCAGACGGAGCCGCCCAGCCGGAATCTCCGGCACACGGTGAGTTTCTCGCGTCGGAACCATTGCACCGGAGCTGGTCCACCGGTTACGGTCGGCATTGAGGGACCAGGTCACGACAGAGTGGAGTTGCCGATGGCGCACGGACAGACACCGTTCTCGCAGCTGTTCCCGCCGATCCCGGAGGGTTTTCAGGAGCCATTCTGGTACGGGTCACTTCAGTCTTGTTGGCTGTATTACCGGGTGGACCCGGACGTGCTGCGGGGACGTCTGCCGGATCTACCGGAGGGCGATCAGCTGGAGGTGGCGCTGTTTGACTTCGGTGGTGGCGACCTCGCTGGGCTGGCGTCGCTTGATCTGCAGCGGTACACGGGCCAGGGGACGAGCTTTCTCGAGACCGCAAACGAGGTCGAGTTCAACTTCTACGTCTATCCCCAGGCGCGAATGCCTGCCGTCCCGCTGATGAGCTGGCAGCAGTATCTGCTCGGGGTCGATCAGACCAAGACCATCGGGGGCTATCGCCTACACGTGCCGTGCGACAACCCGATTGCGGTCGAGGCGGGGAAGGGTCTGTACGGTGAGCCCAAGTACTCCGCGGTGTTCTCCTGCACGGTGCCGAGCCTCAACGGGCCGCCGTCGAACAGCTGGACCTATCAGGTCTATCAGGACACCGGCAAGCCGCCCACGCCGGTGCAGGGGCCGCTGATCTACGGGCTGGAATGCGACCTGACAGGCGCCCCATCGGTACCCGGCAGCCCGTCGCCCCTGATCGAGTACGGGGTGATCGTCGCCCCCGGAGGCGTCCAACGAGCGGTGGCGAACTTCTGGGACTTCTACGGGCCGTTCGACACATACCTCGACCTGCCGGGGCAGGCGACGGTGACACTCGGCACCGAACCCGATTCGACCGGCACGATCGATGACCTGCGGTTGCTGATCGGCGGCTCTCAGCCGATCGCCGCGCAGGTCTACACCTCGCCACCGGCCGCCGCTGAGAGCCGCGGGTGGTTCCCGGTACGGGCGTCATGACCACTGCACCGGCCGAGTCCTTCGCGGCGCTCTCGGCAGCTCTCACCGGGTTTCGTCAAGCTGACCTGTGGGGGACCGGACAGGTGGAGGCGTATCTGAACGAGCTCATCGCCACCGTTGGAGGTGAAATCGTCGCACGCCTTCTGGCCGCGGGCGAGGAGGCACTGGGATCTCCCGACCCGGTCGCGGCACTCAAGCAGCTCGTGCTCGATGAGGCCGACCTCGGGCCGGTGGCGCAGAGCACGATCATCCTCTGGTACCTGGGGCAGTGGACCCCGCTCCCGAACGCGTGGCGCAACCGCAACGGCGCCAACCCGCTTGACATCGCACGCGTGATCTCGGCCGATGCTTACGTCTCGGGCCTGGTGTGGACCGCGGTCGGCGCTCATCCGATGGGCGCCAAGCCGGGCGGGTACGGATCGTGGGCGGCTCCACCGGTGGGGGGCTGAGCCATGCCTGACTACGACGTCGTGATCGTCGGTGCCGGCCCCGTCGGGGCGATCCTCGCGCTCGAGTTGGGAGCCGCCGGGGCCAAGGTGCTGGTGCTGGAGGCCGGCCCCGCCACGGGTAGCACCTGGGCCGAATATGAGGCGAACGTCGATCAGTACCGGGCAGCCGGCTTCAAGGTTCCCAACTCCCCGTACTACTCGCCGCCCGACGTGCCGTCGCCGAGCGTGCTCGACATCCGCAACCTGGCGCCGGGCAACATACCCGACGACACCGGGTACTTCGTGCAGGACGGGCCAGTGCCGTTCGGTACCGACTACCTGCGCTCCCAGGGGGGCACGATGATGCACTGGCTCGGAACCTGCCTGCGGATGGTGCCGAGCGATTTCGAGATCGCGTCCCGCTACGGGCACGGCGTCGACTGGCCGATCTCATACGACGATCTGGTGCCGTACTACGCAATGGCTGAGCGCGAGTTCGGCGTGTCGGCGAACGTCGCCGATCAGGGCTACCTGGGGATCCGGTTCCCGAAGGACTACGAGTTCCCGATGTACCGAATCCCCCCGAGCTATCTCGACCAGAGCATCGCGAACGTGATCGACGGCAAGTCCGTGACGCTCGACGGCGGCTCCTACGAGCTGATGCTGTCGAGCACTCCGCAGGCCCGCAACTCGATGCCGAACCCGAGCTACGCCGGCGGCAGGGGCTACACCCCGATCGGAGCCAATGGTGCTCCGCACGAGGGTCTGCGCTGCGAGGGCAACTCCAGCTGCATCCCGATCTGTCCGGTGCAGGCGAAGTACACCCCGCTGAAGACATGGGCGCGCGTCAACGAGAACGTCGAGCTCCGCACTCAATGCGTCGTCTCGAAGGTGATCCACTCCGGCCCGGGGCCGGTCACGGCGCTGGAGTACATCGCCTACACCGATGGCCCGCCGGCGCCTCCTCCCGAACAGGTAACGGCGAGAATCTTCATCCTCGCCGGAAATGCGATCGAGAACGCCAAGCTGCTGCTGGGCTCCGAGGTGCCGAACGCCAACGACCTGATCGGGCGCAACCTGATGGACCACCCCTACCTGCTGGCGTGGGCGCTGATGTCCCACAACGTCGGCGCGTTCCGGGGCCCGAGCTCGACATCGGGGATCGAGGTCCTCCGCGACGGGGCGTTCCGCTCTGACCGGGCAGCGTTCCGGATGGAGGTCGTCAACTGGGGCTGGGACTTCGCGGCATTTGCTCCGTACACCAACGTCCAGCAGGCCGTCGGTTCCGGCCTGTTCGGAGCGGCGCTCCGCCAGCAGCTGGCCGACGAAGTGCCCCGGCAGTTCCACGTGGGATTCCTGTACGAGCAGCTGCCGAATCCGGGCAACCGGGTGTACGTCGATGACAGCTACGTCGACTTGCTCGGGATCCCCCGGCCCCGGATCAAGTACTACGTCGATGACTACGTCCGGGCCGGGATGGCCGCCTCGCGACAGCTGTGGACGCAGCTGTTCAGCATGCTCGGCGCCGAGGACCACACCACCTACTGGCCGACGGATCCCATGTACCTGACCTACCAGGGCCAGGGATACGCGTTCCACGGTGCCGGGCACAACGTCGGGACCCACCGGATGGGATCGGACGCCTCGGACTCGGTCGTCGATTCCTACCAGCGCTGCTGGGAGCACGAGAACGTGTATCTCGTCGGGTGCGGCAGCATGCCGACGATCGCGACCTCGAACCCGTCGCTGACGATGGGCGCGCTCGTGTACCGCACGCTCGACAGCCTCCGCGCCGACCTGGGCCTGTCGTGACGCTCGAGGAACTCCAGGAACACCTGCAGACGGCGATCCAGATCGAGTGGTCGACGATCCCGCCGTATCTGTGTGCGCGGTGGTCGTTGGTGGACGGTCGCAACGAGGTGGCCGCGGCTTGCATCGAGGATGTGCTGATGGAGGAGATGCTGCATCTGACGCTCGCGTGCAACCTCCTGAACGCCATCGGAGGCACTCCTCGGCTGACCCCGCCCGGCCCGAGCGGGGTGCCTCCGAGCTATCCGACTTACCTCCCGCACTCCGATGACGCCTTCCTGGTGAACCTGCTGCCCTTCTCAGCGCAGGCGCTCGAGACGTTCCTGGCGATCGAGCGCCCGGCGCGCAGCAACGCTCCCCCTGAGCCCGACAAGTACCAGACGATCGCCCAGTTCTACGAGGCGGTCCGCGATGAGCTGACGCACCTCGGCCCCGAGATCTTCACCGGCCCGGTCACCTCGCAGATCGACGCGCCCTACTACTACGGGGGCGGGGGCGCGGCGTTCCCGATCACCGACCTCGCCTCGGCCGAGAGAGCGCTGGCGCTGATCGTCGACGAGGGAGAGGGGATTCACCACTCGATCTGGGACGGCGACCATCAGCTGCTCGGGGAGGGCAAGGAGTTGGCCCACTACTTCCGTTTCAACGAGTTGTCCTGTGGCCGGCGCTATGTCGCGGGGGACACGCCCCAGAGCGGACCGACGGGCGAGCCGATCCTGATCGATTACAGCTCAGTACTGCCGATGAAGCCCAATCCGAAGGCCTCGGATTACCCCGATGGCAGCGAGCTGCGGGCGATGACCGATGAGTGCAACGCCTCCTACTCTCGGTTGCTGACCGAGCTGCAGGCGGCCTTCACGGGCCACCCGGCGATGCTCGTGAAGAGCGTGCAGACGATGATGGAGCTCCGGTATCAGGCGATCGCGCTGATGCGGGTGCCGGTGGGACAAGGGCTCACCGCCGGGCCGGCCTTTGAATGGCGCGACTGAGGCTCGCTCTAAGCCAGCGAGTGTGCGCGAAGCAGCGCCTGTGCCTGCGGCACGCCCACGTCGCCCGCGAGCTCGACGTCGGCGAAGTGAGCCAACTCGGTCTTCAGCAGAGTTCGCGCCTCCTCCTCGCGCCCGCCCGGGAGCCACAGTTCGGCCAGTGTCGTGGCGGCACGGAGAGACAGCGAGTGCGACGAGCGGTGACGCGCCAGCTCGAGCGCGCCCTCCAGCTGATGCTCGACCTCGACGAGGGGCGCACCACGGCGCAACAACAGCTCGCCGCGCAGGCGGCGGATCTCCGGCGACCACCATCCCTCGTGGGTTCGCTCGGCGACCTCGTCGGCCTCGTCGAGCAATAGCCAGGCCTCGTCCAGCTGGCCGGCGTCTCGCTGCGCCTCAGCCATCAGCGTCAGGAAGTACGTCGTCCCCAATTCCGAACCGACGGCTCGCCAGCCCTCCAGGCCGCGCACCATCCGGGCGAGTCCTTGCTCGCGCTCGCCCGATGCCGCCTCTGCCCATCCGAGCATGATCTCGTCCCAGCCGATCCAGAACTTGAAGCCCTGCTCGTTGGCGATCGCCAGCGCATCTCGGGCCCGTTCGCGTACGCCCTCAAGGTCTCCCATCCACTGGCACAGCCACGAGTCGAAGCTGAGCGCGAGGGCTCGCGTGAACGGGTGTTGGAGCTCCTGCGAGAGCGTGAGCGCCCGATCGCCAAGCCGGCGCGCCTCGGCCGGCCGACCGGCCAGCCACAACGACCAGCCCTCGTAGCAGTGGCAGGTGATCCAGGGGTCGACCACGTCGTGAAGCTCGTCGATGAAGCTGGTTCGGTCACGCTCGAGCGCCTCGGAGGCGATCACCGCCTCGAGCTCGTGGCGGGCCGCCGGCGGGTCATCGCCCAGGTAGAACAGCGTGCTGCCCAGCGCTCGGTGTGCCGCTCCGAGTTGGGTCCCGTTCCCGCCGCCCTCCGCCAGTCGCAGCAGGTGACGGCCAAAATCGAGCGCCGGAACGTAGTCGGCTCGCAGCAGGTGCACGCGCCAGGTGCCGTAGAGCGCGCGGAAGAACTGAGGCGCCTGATCGTCACCGAGCTCCAGACACAGCTCGCCAGCGCGGCGATAGGTGTGCTCCACCTCGGGAACGCTGTAGCCCTTGGCGGCGGTCAGCGGCGCCCCGAGCGCGATCAGCAACCCCAGCTCACGCTGGTCGCGCTCGACCGAGTGTGGCTGCTCCCGGACGAGTTCGAGCGCCCGCTGCAGGTGCTCGATGGCTTCGGTGCTGGCCGAGCGGCGGTGCGCGAGCTCGCCGGCGCGTTGCAGGTAGTGGACCGCCTCGTCGTTCTCACCGGCGCGGATCAGGTGATGGGCGACGAACTCCGGCTGGGTCTCGACGATCTCGGGAAGCTCTTCCGGCAAGGCCTGAGCGATCCGCCCGTGGTAGCTCCGACGCGAACTGCGCAGCAGCGATTCGTAGGCGACATCCTGCACGAGCCAGTGCTTGAGTACGTAGCTGGTCCCGGCGGGAGAATGCCGGCGCCTGACCAAGTCTGTCTCGACGAGTCGGTCCAGCCCAGCCTCGAGCTCGGAGTCGTAGAGGTCAGAGACCTGGCGCAGCAATTCATATGAGGCCTCCCGGCCCATCACCGACAAGAGCTGAGCGACCTCTTTGGCCTCGCCGAGCCCGTCGAGCCTGGCCATCAGCGACTCGCGCAGCGTCGAGGGTACGAGTCGCTCGGGCATAGTCGCGGCGGCCACCAGCCGACCGGCGCGCTCCTCTACGCAGCCCGACTCGAGCACGGCGTGCGTTACCTCCTCGACGAACAGCGGCACGCCGTCGGTTCGCGCTCCGATCTGCGCCTGGAGTTCGGCCGGCAGCGCCCGTCCTCCGGTCAGCTCGCCGACGAGGGCATGGATGGCGTCGCTGTCAAGCCGCTCGAGTGCCATGTGCCGGACGTGCGCCCGGTAGGCCCAGGGCGGAACGAAGTCCGCCCGATGCGTGATCACGAGCAGCACGCTGGGCACCGGATCAGCGCTGAAGTACCGGCCCAGCAGCTCGAGCGTCGTCGGATCGATCCACTGAATGTCCTCGACCACGAACAGCAGCGGCTCGGAGGAGGCCTGGGCGAGCAGCCAGCGGAACAGGACCTCGAGCGTGCGCCGTTTGCGGCGCTCCGCGGAGTCCGAACTGGCTGGATAGCGCTCCGCCGTCGGGATCGCCAGCAGCTCGGCGAGCGGCGGCGCGGCACGCTCCGGAGTCAACCCGACGCTCGCCAGGTGGGCCTCGAGCCGGTCCAGACGCAGCGCCTGCTCCTCGGCATCCTGCTCGCTTCCACCCACGATCTTCAGCAGATACTCGACGAACGGAAAGAGCACGCTGCCGGTGTTGTAGGGCGAGCAGCGCAGCCGCAGGGTAGGACTGCCCGCGCCCGAGGCCCTCAGGCACAGCTCGTGGGCCAGCCGTGACTTGCCGATGCCCGGTTCGCCGCTCAACAGGACGGCTCGGCCAGTGCCCTGGCCCACGCTCTCCCAGTGCTCGAGTAGCTCGGTGAGCTCCTCGTCCCTGCCCACCAACGGCGTCAGGCCGCGTCCGGCGAGCGCATCGAGCCTCGTCTGCGCGTCGGTTGCCCCACGGACCTGGAAGGCCGGCACCGGCCGGGCGACGCCCTTGAGGTGAAGCTCGCCGACGCTCTCCAGGGCGTAGAAGCCCTCCACGAGCGCGCGTGTACGGTCGCTGATGATCACCGATCCAGGCAGAGTCGCCGACTGCAGCCGAGCGGCGAGGTTCGGCGTTTCGCCGACGATGTCGTGGTCCTTGCCCGCGTCGCCGACGGCACTGCCGACGACCACTACTTCCCCGGTGTGGATCCCGACGCGCGCATCGATGTCCGAGCGCCGGAAGCGCGTTCGCAGCGCGCGGACCGAGGCCACGATCGCGGCCCCCGCGGCGATCGCCAGCCGGGCGTCATCCTCGTGAGCCTCGGGATAGCCGAAGTACGCCAGAACCCCGTCTCCCAGGTAATTCGCCACGAAGCCGGAATGGTCTTGGATCGCCTGTGTGCACGCATTCTGGTAGGCGACGACGAGGTCGCGCATGTCCTCGGGGTCGAGCTCGCCGGCGAGCCTGGTGGACTCGACGAGGTCGGAGAACAGGACCGTGAGGTAGCGGCGCTGCCCAGCGGGGAGCGCCGCGTCAGCCGTCCCCTCGACCTCGGCGAGCCGACATCCGCACCCCATACAGAAGGCCCCGTCAGTGGGGTTCATCCTTCCGCATTTGGCGCACTGACGACCTAGCGGCCCGCCGCAGACGCTGCAAAAGTGAGCATCCACGGGGTTGGGCCGCCCGCAGCTAGTGCATTGCACCTGTGAAGTAGCCGATCGGGCCAATTTCCCCGCCCGCATCTTACCTGTAGATGCGGCTTCTGCTGAAGCTCCGTTGAACGGTGCAACGGCGGGCACACGAGCGGTTGCTGTCCGCGAAACCGCAGTTAGTCGAGAGTGCCGCCTTGGAAGCCCGCGCCCTCAGCGACCGCCCGGGCAGCCAACAACTCCCCGTCGGCGTCTCCGAACCGGGCGACCGTGTCACGGTAGATCTCAGCGACGCGCTCTGCCACCGGCATGGGAACCGCTAGTTCATCCGCGATTCCGAGGGCGGCTTCAATCTCCTCCAGGCAACGGGCGATCGAGAACGAGGTCAGATCCTCGCCCCTGAGCAACAACGGAGCCTCGCGGTCCATGAAGCGATTGGCGCTCGCCCCGTCGCCAATCGCCGATCGCACCGTTTCCGGGTCCAGCCCAGATCGATCGGCCAAGGCGAGGACCTCCGCTCCGGCCACGGCTTGGCCGAACCACAGCAGGTTGACCAGAAGCTTGGCGACGTAACCGCTTCCAGAGGGGCCAAAGTGCAGGATCCGGTCGGTCAGCGAGCCGAGGAGCTTGCGCTGCTGTGCCAGGTCCTCGGCCGCGCCGCCCACATAAGCCAGGAGGCGCCCCTCTCGCGCCGTCTCCGGGTTGCCCCCCACCGGGGCATCGAGCAGATGTAGGCCCTTGGCGCCCGCGGCGGCGCGAGCCTGGTCGCTGACCGCCGGGCTGGCGCTGGTCATGTCGATCCAAGCGGAATTGGCTGGAAGCGCCGCCACCAACGGCTCGACGATCTCAAGCACCTCGCTCAGGCCCGGCAGGACGGTTATCACCGTGTCCACCTCTTGGGTGACTTCGGAGACGGAGTCAGCCCAGCGACCGCCGACCTCGCAGAGCTGGGGGCGGACATCGGCCCGTCTGTCTGTCGCGATCACCGAAAAGCCCGCGTCGACAAGACGCGCGCACATCGGCAGGCCCATGCGGCCCACACCTATGACCCCGATACTGCGAGCGGAAAAGTCTGTCTGACGTGTCATTGGGCTCGACGATCTAGCTAGTCCGACCGGGTCCTCGTAAACCTAGCCATGGCGCCTCGCGCTGCCGACGACTGTCGCCGCAAGAGCGCTCAGGCGTCTACTCTGATTCGCTCTGGTCGCCTCGCTCCCCCAGACCCGTGATCGCCCCGTCGGAGGTCTCCGCGCGTCCTCGAGGCCCGCGCGGCGGTGTCGCGTCGCCGCGCTTGGGCTGCTCGCGGCCGCTCTTCTGCTGAGCCTGCCCGGGGTGGCTGGGGCGGCGACCACTCAGCACCGAACGCTCCAGGCAGCGCGGATGACCAAGCCGCGAAGGCCCAAGGCGGCCCCGCCGACGGCGGCTCAGGAGCTGGCGAGGATCGCAACCGCCGCCAAGGGCACGACGCCCAGCCCGGTGCTGGCGTCCGGGCCACTTGTCTGGGCGGCCCCGGTCCGGGTCGACGCCAATCCGATCGAGGGCCTCTCCTGCCCCTCGGTCTCGCTCTGCGTCGCTGTCGACAACCACGGCAGGGCCGTGGACTCAACCTCCCCGCTCGCGGGGGGCAAGGGATGGGAGTCGGTGGATACCGACGGATCGAACTTCCTCGCCGCCGTGTCCTGCCCTGCCAGGAACCTATGCGTGGCCGTGGACGGCGCCGGAAACATCGCCACCACCGACGCCCCGGGCGCGGCGTCTGATTGGGCCGTCGGTCACGTGGATTCCAGCGTCACCGAGCCGAGCCCCTACGGCGGCGGACCAGAGCTGCTGCGTGGTCTCTCATGCCCGTCGACCAAGCTCTGCGTGGCCGTGGACTCGGTCGGCAACGTCGTCTACTCGGGGAATCCGGCCGGCGGCCCGACGGCGTGGATCGTGGCTCACATCGACAACAACTCAGACTATGGCTGCGCCGGCGGCGGGCTGAACTGTCAGGCCCCTCTGATGGGCGTCTCCTGCCCGTCGGTTTCGCTCTGCAGCGCCGTTGACTTCACCGGGAACATCTTGCGCTCGACGACTCCGACAGCGTGGTCCAGCAGTTACGTCGGGGGCGCCCCCCCGAAGTCGCTTTGGAGCGTCTCGTGTCCGACGACGAGCCTGTGCGCCACGGTCGACGGCACCACGGGCAACGTCGTCACCTGGAATCCCGCCCGCAACTCGCGCCCGATCGCCCGCCGGCTGCCCGTCCAGGCCTTTGGGGTCTGGTGTGACTCGGCGGGCCTTTGCCTGGCGTCGGGCGAAGCGCCGAACGGAACCGCCGAGCTGGTGGGATCCACCAACCCGACCGCCAAGTCCCCCACATGGAAGGTGACCAACTACGGGGACGTCGATTCCGTGTCGTGCCCGAACAAGTCGACCTGCGTGGCCTCCGACGACCAGGGACAGATCTCGGTTGGCGCCACCGTGGCCAGCCTCACGGCCACGATGCGCCGTGAGGCGATCTCCAGCGTGCCGAAGATCGGCGCGCTCGTCAGCCGGCGCGGATACACCCTGCGGTTCACCGCCCCCATCCCAGGCGAGCTCCAGATCAAATGGACGACCGTGGCAGCCAAACCGGCGACGCTGGCCACCGCCACCGCTGATTTCACCGCGCCGCAGACCCGCACTGTTGAACTGAAGCTGAACTCGGCCGGCCGGCGGCTGCTCAAGGGCGCGCGGCGGGCCAGGGTGCGCGCCACCGCCACCTACAAGGCCAATACCGGCGCGGTCGTCACAAAGCGCGTGCTCACCCTGCGGTAGCGGTGGCAACGACGGCGCGAGCGGCGGCGCCGGCAGTGGGTCCTGCTACAGGTACTTACCGGTGGGCTTGGTGACCCGCAGGCTGGCGCTCGCGCTCCCCAGCGTTGGGTGGCTCGCGGTTACGCTCGCGACACCCGTTCGGTGAACATCCGAGCGGATGTAAGCGCCCCCGACCCCCCCGTAAAAGCCGAACTGGAACGGGTTCTGCCCGACCAGCGTCGCCGGTCCCTTTAGCGACAGCCCGACGACACCGCCCACATATGGGCGCTGGTTGCCGAAGGCATCCAACGCGCGGAAGGTGATCCGCGTGGCGTCGACGCCGTCGCCTTGGATCGAGGCGTCCTCCAGGGACAGGCCCAAGTGGTCGGTCGCCGGGTTCGATGACATCTGCAGCGAAGTCACAAGCCGTCCGCCGATATACCCGTCGATCCTCAGCGTTGGCAGACCCGTGCCGTCCACGGTCAGGTTCACGAACGCGGGAGGGTAGGGGAGGCTGCCGTAATCGGTGCTGTCCGGTGCCGCGCTCATCAGGAATTCCCCATTGAGGTACAGCTGGAGCGCGTCACAGTTGGTGGCGATCATCGTGTTGGCGCCGGGGCCGGTCGCGGGCGAATTCGGTCCGAAGTCCCAGTAGAACGCCGGCAGGATGACGGGCGTGACGGCCGGGCTCACCTGCGAGCGGTAGAAGGCCGCGCCCGGCTTGGGGACGCGGAAGGAGTCGAGCATCCCGCCCCACTTCAGGTTCTGCCAGAGGCGGTTGCCTCCGCTCAGCGAGGCGTAGTCGATCCCGGCGAAGGCAAGTAGCCCGGTGTAAGCGGGGTTCGAGCGAGCTTGGTTGTGAACCTGGGCATGCAGGCGTCCCTGGGTGCCGAGCGTCTGCGAGCTGTCGATCCAGCGATAGAGCGGCGGCCCGGTGAGCGAGCCCACCGACTCGGTGATCAGATAGGGGACCGTGGTCAGGGGCGGCTCGAGGATGGCCTTGCCGTTTGAGCTGTGGTAGTCGTCGTAGGCGAATACGTCCTCGCTCCAGTTGACCAGCGACTGGACATCAAGCGCACCCGAGGTCTGGCGCGAGCCATCGAGGCTGTAGGCCAGCGAACGCGCCTCCGCGTAGAGCTGGTTGTAATAGCTGGAGGTCTCGTTGAGGCGAGTGGCCCAAAGGATCACCGACGGGCGGTTGCGATCGCGCATCACCATGTCGCGGACGTTCTGAAGGACGAGCTGCTGAAAATCCGGCGCGCCCACGTACTGCCAGCCCGGCGGCTCCTCCCACACCATCAGCCCGACCTGATCGCAGGCATCCAGGAAGTCCGGGGACTGCGGATAGTGCGAGCAGCGCACTATGTTGCAGTTGAGCTCGTTCTTGATG
>JBAPXO010000091.1:0-5223 GCA_049284255.1 Solirubrobacteraceae bacterium
CCGTAGTAGAGAACCGGCGATCCCGGCAGCGAGAAGAGGATCGCGGTCATCAGCTCGATCTCGTCGCGGCCGTTGTCCAGCAGGGGCGCCAGCCGCCGCCGGATGCCGAGGTTGAGCTTCATTCGCGGGTCCTTGGCGTACTCGGCGTACATGTAGTCCCGCTCGTCGTCGGTGACCATCTCCAGCGTGAGCTCATCGTGGTTGCGCAGGAACAGGCCCCACTGGCAGCTGTCTGGAATCGTCGGGGTGCGCTCGAGGATCTCGTAGATCGGGGCCGCCTCCTCGCGCCGGACCGCCATGAACATGCGAGGCATGACCGGGAAGTGAAAGCACATCTGGCACTCGTCGCCGTCGCCGAAGTACTCGACGACATCGGCCGGCCACTGGTTGGCCTCGGCCAGGAGCACGCGGTCGGGGTAGTTGTGCTCGATCTCCCGGCGCACGCGCTTGAGGTAGGCGTGGGTTTCGGACAAGTTCTCGCAGCTCGTGCCCTCACGTTCGTAGAGGTAAGGGACAGCGTCGAGGCGGAAGCCGTCGAGTCCGAGATCGAGCCAGAAGCGCAGGACGCCCATCATCGCGTCGTGAACCTCGGGGTTGTCGTAGTTGAGGTCGGGTTGATGGGAGAAAAAGCGATGCCAGTAGTAGGCGCCGGCCACCGAGTCATAGGTCCAGTTGGAGGTCTCGGTATCGGTGAAGATGATCCGTGCGTCGCGGTACTTGTCGTCGGTGTCGGACCACACGTACCAGTCGCGCTTGGGGTTATCGGGACTGGAGCGCGACTCCTGAAACCACGGGTGATCGGAGGAGGTGTGGTTCATCACCAGGTCGGCGATCACCCGGATCCGGCGCGAATGCGCGGCGTCGATCAGGTCGTGGACGTCGTCGACGTTGCCGTAGTCAGGGTGGACCTTGGCGAAGTCCGAGATGTCATATCCGCCGTCGCGCATCGGCGACTCGTAGAAGGGCAGCAGCCAGATGCAGTCGATACCCAGCCACTGGAGGTACTCGAGCTTCTCGGTCAGCCCGCGGAAGTCGCCTGAGCCGTCGCCGTTGGCGTCATAGAAGCCGCGGATGTGGATCTCATAGAACACCGCCCGCTTGAACCACAGCGGCTCGGCCTCGAACCACTGGCGCGCCTGGGCCTGGCCGGCGGCGGCGTCGACGACCGCCCCCGTGCGGGGTTCGCGGGCGAGCAGGTGCGTGAGGGTGGGAGGTCCGACGCTCATCTTGCGGTCGTGATCAGCGCTCGACCCTGAGGACGTGGCTCTGGCGCACGCCGGGGGCCAGAGCGACGAAGTTGGGGCCGATCCGCCACTGATAGCGATCGCCGGCCAGCAGGTCGTGCACGGTGAAACTCGGGGGCAGTCCGAGGCTGGCGGGGATCACCGCCGCCCCCTGCTGGGCCTGGTGGGGATCGATGTTGACCACGCAGATGAGCGTGTCGCCACCGGACTGCTTGGCATAGGCGATCAGGGCGTCGTTGGCAGTGTCGAGGAAGGTGACGTTTGACAACTGTTGGAGCGCCGGGTTCTCGCGGCGAATCTCGTTGAGGCGGCCGATCATCGGCAGCAGCGGACCATCGAGGGCACGGGACTTGATCTCGTACTTCTCGGAGTGCACGTACTCCTCGGAGCCGTCGCGCACGGCCTGGTTCTCAAAGCTCTCGAATCCCGAGTAGATGCCATAGCTGGGGCTGAGCGTGGCGGCGAGGACGAGCCGGGACTCGAAGGCGGCGGGACCGCCGTGCTGGAGGTAGGCGTGCAGGATGTCGGGGGTGTTGGCGAAGAAGTTGGGGCGGAAGTAGTCCTGTTCCCCGGAGTAGGCCAGCTCGGAGACGTACTCGGTCAGCTCCCAGCGCGAGTTCTTCCAGGTGAAGTAGGTGTAGGACTGGGTGAAGCCGAGCTTGCCGAGATGGCGCATCACCGACCGCTTGGTGAAGGCCTCGGCCAGGAAGATGACGTCGCGGTCGCGGGCGTGAACCTCGTCGATCAGCCACGCCCAGAAGGCGAACGGCTTGGTGTGCGGATTGTCGACGCGGAACACCTTGACCCCGCACTCCACCCAGTGCAGCATCGCGGCCAGCAGCGCGTCCCAGAGGGAGCGCCAGTCAGGCGAGTCCCAGTTGACGTTGTAAATGTCCTGGTAGCGCTTGGGCGGGTTCTCGGCGTACTTGAGGGTTCCGTCGGGCCGGCGATGAAACCACTCCGGATGCTCGGTCAGCCACGGATGGTCGGCCGAGCACTGGATCGCGAAATCCAGCGCGATGTCGATGTCGTGGTCACGTGCGGCCGCGGTCAGCGCCCGGAGATCCTCGGTCGTGCCGAGCTCGGCGTGGATCGCGTCGTGGCCACCGGTGGCGTCGCCGATCGCCCACGGGCTGCCCGGGTCGGCCGGCGTCGCGGTCAGAGCGTTGTCGCGGCCCTTGCGGTTGGTGAGCCCGATGGGATGGATCGGAGGCAGGTAGACGACGTCGAAGCCGAGCTCGGCGAGCTTGGGAAGCTGCTCCTGGACCCCCCTCAGCCCGCCCCAGGAGCGGGGGAACAGCTCATACCAGGCCCCGAACCGCGCCCGGAGCCGGTCGACTTCCAGGATCAACGGCTCGTCGAGCGAGACGCGGCCGTGGCGGTGCTGGTCTGCCTCGATCGCGGCGAACAGCTCCTCACCCAGGGCGATGTCGTGCTTTGCCGTCTCGGGCACCTCGGGATCCGACAGCTCGGCGTGGGCGTGCTCGATCAGCGACTTGGTGGCCTGCGAGCGCGTCTGCTCGGCCGCGGCCTGAAGCAGGACGACGCCCTCTGAGAGTTCACCTGCCAGGTCCTCCTGCGCGGCGGCGACCTTGCGGGCAAGCTCGTCGCGCCAGGTGCCGAAGACGTCGGTCCATGCCTCCACCGTGTACTGCCAGCGCCCAGGCCGGTCGACCGAGAACCTCCCCGCCCAGCGCACGCCGCCAAGGTGGGCGTCGACGCGGGCAAGCTCGGACTCCTGCCATTGGCTGTCTCCGGGGCCGCGGTAGCGAACCACGGCTCGGATCAGCTCGTGCCCGTCGCGGAAGACGTCGGCCGAGACCTCGATCTCGTCGCCCACACAGCGCTTGGCGGCAAACCGCCCGCCGTCGACCGCCGGCGCGGGGTACTGGATGACGATCCGCCGCGGCGCCTGGGCAGTTGGGTCACCGCTGGCCGGCGTGGCAGCGGGAGCCGCAGGGGCGGGCGGGATATCGGCGGCGCGTGTGCTCACCCCCTGAAGGTATCCAGGTGCGACCTTCGGGTAAACACCGGCGCGTGAACGATCCGAGTCCCGATCTTGGCGAGCGCGTTCGGTGAGCGAACTTGTCCGCTCCTCCGGCGTCCAGCTCCATCTCGGATCGCTCCCGGGCGGCCGTCTGGGACGCGAGGCCTACAAGTTCGTCGACTGGCTGGCCGCGGCCGGGCAATCGTGGTGGCAGGTGCTCCCGCTCGGTCCCCCCGACCGCTACCACTCGCCCTACAAGTCAAGCTCGGCTTTTGCCGCCTGGCGGGGCTTCTTGGAGTCGCCGCGGGCGCCGGTGTCGGCCGCGGAGATCTTGGAGTTCCGCGATCGCCAGCGCTTCTGGATCGACGATTGGGAGCGGTTCTCGGCCCGAGGCGCGGTCGCCGACCAGGTGCGCTTTGACCGTGAGTGGGGGGCGCTGCGGCGCTACGGGGCCGAGCGGGGGGTGCGGATCATGGGCGACGTCGCCATCTACGTCTCGCCGGGAAGCTGTGACCACCGCTTCCATCCAGAGCTCTTTCAGTCGGGCTTCGTGGCGGGCGCGCCTCCCGACGCGTACGCGAAGTCCGGGCAGCTGTGGGGCAATCCGCTCTACGACTGGCCCGCGCTGCAGCGCCGGGGCTACCGGTGGTGGGTGGAGCGGGTCCGCCGCACCCTGGATCTCTTCGATCTCGCGCGGATCGACCACTTCCGCGGCTTCGTCGCCTACTGGGCGGTCCCGGAGGGGGCGCGGACCGCGATCGGGGGCTCGTGGAAGCGCGGACCTGGCCGCGCCGTGTTCGACGCGCTCCAGCGCGACCTGGACGCTGGAGGTCGGGGCCTGCCGCTGGTCGCCGAGGACCTGGGGGTGATCACCCCGCCCGTCGAGCGCCTGCGCCAGCAGATCGGGCTGCCGGGGATGCTCGTGATCCAGTTCGGCCTCGATCCCGACCAGCCTTCAAGTCCGCACCGTCCTGAGAACCACGACGCCAACCGGATCGTCTACACGGGAACTCATGACCAGGACACGGCCCGGGGGTGGCTTGAGTCGCTGCCCGCCGCCCAGCGCTCGTTCGTGGACTCAGAGCTGAAGCGGTACGGCTTTTCCGAGCCGCGCCGGCCCTGGTGGGGGCTGATTCGCCTTGCCTTCGCCTCGCCGGCCCATGTCGCCATGGTGCAAGCCCAGGATGTGCTCGGGCTGGGCAGCGAGGCGCGGATGAACGACCCGGCGAGTGCCAGCGGGTCGTGGCAGTGGCAGATGCAGCGCGGGGCGCTGACCGCGTCGCTGGGGCAGCGGCTGCGCGACGCCACCGAGGAGGCGGGCAGGGTGACGCGACGATGACTCCCTCATCGTCCCGGCGCTTCGCGCGGGGGACGATGACGGACTCACCGCCGCGCCGTGGCTCACGCGGCCACGAGTTCGCCGGCGAGCAGTCCGCGCTTTGTGAGCTCGGGGATCACGCCCTCTCCCACTCGATAGGCCTCCTCGAGGTGGGGATAGCCGGAGAGGATGAACTCGTCGATCCCGAGCTCGTGGTACTCGGCGATCCGGTCACAGACCTCGTCGTGGCTGCCCACCAGCGCCGTGCCGGCGCCGCCGCGGACGAGCCCGACTCCGGCCCAGAGGTTGGGGTAGACCTCGAGCGATGCCGTGTTGCCGTTGTGGAGGTCCGACATGCGGCGCTGCCCCTCAGACTGGGAGGCGCGCTGGACGGCCTGTGCCCGCTCGATCTGGGCAGGATCGAGGCCGTCAAGCAGCCGCTGAGCTTCTCCCCAAGCCTCCTCGGCGGTGTCGCGGGCGATCACGTGCAGGCGAATTCCGAAACGCAGCTCGCGCCCGAGCTCCTCGGCGCGGGCCCGTACGCGCCCGATCTTCTCCGCGACCGCTGCCGGCGGCTCGCCCCAGGTCAGATAGACGTCCGCGCGCGCGGCCGCGACTCGGACGGCGGCCTCCGAGGAGCCCCCGAAGTAGAGCTCGGGCCACTCTGGCGCCGG
>JBAPXO010000092.1:0-10028 GCA_049284255.1 Solirubrobacteraceae bacterium
TGGTCACGCTCCTGGCCGCCGCCGTGGTGACGGCCGGAGGGGCGATCGAGCTCCAGCAGCAGGTCTCTCACCCCGCGGTTCGCGCCCCCGCCCACCATCGAACCGTTCATGCTTCACCTGCCGCGGCCGGCACGCCGACCAACGTTGTCTCAGCCGTGCAGCCGTCAGGCTCGAGTGCGACGGCGCCGACTGGGCAGGCCGCTCCGTCGGTGGCCAATGCCACACCACTTCAGTCGACGCCGCCGGCAGCGAGTGGAGCTCCGGCACAACGCTCGCCGGTCGCCACACGCTCGCGGACACGATCCTCCTCGAGGACCGCCCCGCTTCTCCTTTCCCAAACCGCCGACCCCGACAACCTCTCCTATAGCTCAGACGGCTCCACGGGCACTTCGGCGGCGGGCGCCGGATCGTCCACATCGACGTCCGCCGGCACGGATACGGCGAGCTCGGGCGCGGCGACCGGCACATCCTCGGCCACGACCGCCGACGGCTCGTCGGCGAGCACAGCTGGCACTTCGGGCGCGGCGAACACGGCCGCGACGGGTACGTCCGGCAGCACGACGGCGGATGGCACCACCGCCTCGGGACAGCCGGCCTCCACCGGGACATCCAGCACTAAGACAGGCTCCACGAGCTCGAACAGCGCCAGTGGCTCCGGTGCCTCGAAGACCACGGCCCATCACTCGGGTCAGGTGGCGGCCGTCTTCACGGTCACGGGCCACTGATCGAGCCCTACCTCGAGACACTCGATCACGAGGAACTGCTCGTTCGCCGCGGGCAGCGCTCGGGCCTGTACACGATCGTCGCGGTGCACTCCACCGCCCGCGGTCCGTCCCTCGGGGGCTGCCGGCTCTGGGGCTATGCCGACGCCCGGGCCGCGGTTCGCGACGCGCTGCGCCTCTCCCGCGCCATGACCCTCAAGGCCGCCGTGGCCAAGCTGCCCCTAGGCGGGGGCAAGGGAGTGATCATGGCCCCGGAGCATGCTCCCCTGGATCGCGGCCGCCGGAGAGCCGCGCTGCTGGACTTCGGCGATCTCGTCAACACGCTCGACGGCCGCTACATCACCGCCGAGGACGTCGGCACCTCGAGCCGTGACATGAGCGCGATCGCCCAGCGCACCACCCACGTGGCCGGGCTCGCGCGGGGCCGCGGCGGCTCGGGGGACCCGAGCCCGCTGACCGCGCTGGGCGTCGAGACGGCGATCCGGTCGGCGTGTCGGTGGCGCTTTGGGGACGAGTCCCTGCACGATCGCTCGATCTGCGTCCTTGGCCTGGGTCATGTCGGCGCGCGCGTGGCCACCCGGTGTGCCCGGGCGGGGGCGACGCTCGCACTCAGCGACGTCGACGAGGACAAGCGCGAGCTCGCCACCCAGCTGGGAGCGACGTGGATCGAGCCCGAGCTCGCGCTGGAGACTGACGTCGACGTGCTCGTGCCCTGCGCCCTCGGCGGCATCTTCGACGACGAGTCCGTCCCCAGGCTGCGTTGCCGCGTGATCGCCGGCGCGGCCAACAATCAGCTCGCCGAAGACCGCATCGCCGACCAGTTGATGGATCGCGGGATCCTGTGGACGCCGGATTTCGTCGCCAACGCCGGAGGGCTGATCAACATCGCCGAGGAGTTGGATGGCTATCACCCGGCGGCCGCCCGCCACCGGGTGATCGAGATCGGGGCGACCGTGCGTCAGGTCCTGGCGCGGGCCGATACCACCGGTCAGACGCCGCTGGCAGCGGCGCTCGAGCTGGCCCGGGATCGTCTGCCGTCCCGAGACGGCCGGCCGGCCGTGACCCAATCCTGACCGGCTCCCCGGGGCCGGGGGTCATCCTCAGGGCTCGGGTCGCGGCTCGGAGGCTATTCGCTGACCGGCCTGGGGGCGCTGAACCCCGGGTGGGAGCCTTCCCTCGTCCGCGAGCTTGTCCAAATGGGCGGCCAGCGTGACCGTCGCCGCCGGGCGCATGAACTCAGGGACATCGTCCCAGGCGCCGTCGAGCATCTCTTCGATCGAGCGCGCGCCCCTGTCCAAGGCCGCGACCAGTCGCCGCTCCCGCTCCAGCCGGTGCGAGATGTACTCCTGAAGCTTGGCCTGCGGGTCGGCCACGGGAGGACCGTGTCCTGGCAGCAGGACGCTCGGCTCGCGTTCGCGCAGCCTTGTCAGACCCTGCAGGTAACCGGCGAGCGCTCCTGGGTCGGGAGCGATGAACACGCTGCCCTCCCCGAGGACGGCGTCGCCGGTGAGGGCCGCGCTGCCGACCACGAAAGCCAGGTGGTCGGGGGCATGACCCGGCGTGCTCACGGCCTCCAGGGGCCCGAAGCGGTCACCTCCATCGAGCCGCTCGTCGACGTCGCCCCGGGCCGCCGCCAAGCGAGCCTGTGGATACCGCGCTCGAAGCGCCGGCACGGCTTCGGCGTGGTCAGCGTGGTCGTGGGTGAGCGCGATGCCTGCCAGACCGTCCCGCCGATCGATCTCGGCAAACAGGGCGCTCACATGGTCCTCGAGGTCGGGACCAGGATCCACCAGCCACGCGGGGTCGCTGCCGACGATCCATGAGTTGGTTCCGGTGAGTGTGAACGGGCCGGGATTGTCCGCGCGAATGCCGATGATCGGATGACCAGGAATGTCGGTCGACGTCACTGCTTGAATAGTCAACCATGGCGCCAACGCCCGAGGACGCGCGCCCGCCGGAGCGGGGTCAGGGCGGGGCGCCCGCAGCGAGCGGCGAGCCGGAAGAGCCGCGGCCCGGCGAGGGTGCTGGCGCCGACGATCTGCTGACCGGCGAGGAGACCGGGCTGGGGGCCGAGATCGCCAAGGAGGTGGCCGAAGAGGAGGAGCACGATCCTGGGCGCTCGCTCTGGCGGGGGCTGATCTCCCTGGCGATTCTGGTGGCGATTGTCGTCGGTCTGCTGCTGGCCGTACCCGGACTGCATGGTGTAGGCAAGGCGGTCTCGCACATGAATCTCAGCTGGCTGCTGGTGGGCATCGCGCTTGAGATCCTGTCGTGCCTGGGGTATGTGATCGCGTTCCTCCAGGTCTTTGACCGGGCACCGCTGCGCTTCGGCGCCCGAGTGGCGCTCAGCGAGCTCGCCTTTGGAGCGGCGGTCTCGCTGGGGGGCGCCGGCAGCGTCGCCGTCGGCGCCTGGTTGCTGGTGGAGCGCGGCGGACAGCCGGCGCGGATCGCCGAGCGCTCCGCGGTGCTGTTCCTGCTGACCAGCGCGATCAACGTGTTCACCCTGATCCTGGCCGGCCTGGGCGCGTACACCGGAATCCTGCCCGGATCGCAGGACCCGCTCCTGACGCTTCTCCCGGCCGCCGCGGGAATCGCGTGCCTGGCCTTCTTCTTCGCCCTGCCTCGCTACAGCGAGCGCCTGGCAGCCAAGCGCCGTCCTGGAGCGGTGCGGACGCTGCTGGTCGAAACCGCGGCCAGCATCCGCGGGACCCAGGACGTCATCTTCCGCTGGGATTGGCGGATCATCGGCGCGATCGCCTTTCTGTGGTGCGACATAGCCGTCCTCGCCGTCTGCTTCGCGGCCGCGGGCCCGGTGCCGCCTCTGGCGGTGATCGTCCTCGCCTACCAGATCGGCTACTTGTCAAATGTCATCCCGATCCCGGGCAACATCGGCATCCTGGACGGGAGCGTCGTCGGCATGTTCGTTCTGTTCGGCGTCTCGGCGACGCTGGCCACCGCCGCGACCGTCGTCTATCACGCCATCGCCTTGTGGGTCCCAGCGATGTGGGGCACGGTGGCGTTCCTGATTTTGCGCCGCACCCGCAATCGCCCGCTCACCCTGCGCCCGCCGCGCGAGGAGCGCCTGCGCCTCAAACGCGAGGAGCGCGCCAAGCGCCGCGTCGGCTCAGGCGAGAGCTGAAGCTCGCTGACAGCCGTTCACGACAAGTTGACATGAGGTGCACAAACGGGTCACTAGGCGCCCGGCTCTGCGCGCGATCATGTCGCCGTCGGTCACGATGACGGACACGGGGGTCTGAGCCTCGCCGGACGCCTCCCTCCTCGGGCGTCCGGCGAGGATCGGTAATCGGCCGCGCTCCTAACCGGAGCAGGGCTTGCTAATCGGGGCGCCCGGATTTGAACCGGGGACCTCACCGACCCGAACGGTGCGCGCTACCAGGCTGCGCCACGCCCCGAAGCGAACCAGTAAACCACAGCCGGCGTGGGCGCCCGGGTGCGAGACGGGCGGCCGCGGCGGGCGGCCTTCTACTTGTGCACGACTCCGGACACGGTTGACTTCACCGGGGCCAGGACCGACGCCACTGGGCTCGACGGTGCCGAGGAGGTCGACGCGCTCGAGGACCCACCGCCGGTCAGCTTGGCGCCGACACTCTTGAGGGAGCCAGCGCCCGGCGAGGTGCCTGAAAGCGAGCCCGCCGACTGGCTGCCCGAGGATCCGCCTGACGTCACTGACCCGGTCGAGCTGCTTGAGCTCGCTGAGCGCGTCGAGCCGGCGCCACCGGTCACCCCGGAAACCGCGGATCCCGCTGCCCCGTTGATCCCGGAAGTCACCGTGCTCACGGTCTTCTTGACCCCGGAGGTCGTCGTGCTCACGGCACTCTTCACTCCACCGAGGGTCGATTTCAAGCCGCTCGTGACGCCGCCGAGAGCGGAATGCAGAGTCTGCGTGGCTCCGGAGACCGTCCCATCGACCTTGCCGAGCAGCCCTGATTGCGCGGAGGCGGTCGTGACATTGATCGAATTGGCCGCCGATGGGCTGTTCGCCGGTCCGGTGGACGAGGTGCCTGAGGAGCTAGGCGCCAGCCGCTTACCCTGGGCTGTTGCCGAGGGCACTAGGACCTGCACGGGCGCGAGAACCACGCCGGCCGGCCCAATCGTCAGAAACCGAGCTACCGCCGACTTAGCCGACGCCGTCGTGGCCGACCTTGGCCAGCCCGTCGCCGGCCGCGCCGCCGTCGTTGTCATCGACTTCGTCGTCGCTCCGCTGGGGTTGACGATCGCGGCGGCCAGCGTCGCCGAGGAACCCGAGGAGTGGGGGTGATCGAGGCCGACCACCAATCCGGTCCCCGCGCCGGCAAGCGCGAGCGTCGCCAGCGTTACGGCCGCCTGTCCGAGCGACGCCGAGGATCCCGCGGGATGCACAACGCGGACCGCGCCGCGCAATGAGGCTCCACTGAGGTGGCGGGAAGCTCCGCGCGCTCCGGCGTTGGCGACGCCTTGGCCGTTGCCGCCGCGGCGCAGCCAGCGCCACACCGGGAACGGGAGCAGGCCAGCGATCTTGGAGGCGATGCTCTTGGGCTTGAGCAGGGCCTCATCGACCCCGGCCACGAGCGCGCCGTGGCGGCAGCTCTGGCAATGGGAGAGGTGCCGAGCGATACGGCGTCGCTCGCGAACCCCGAGCGAGGTGATCGACTGAGCCGAGCCGGAGTCGATCGCAGTCTGGATTTGCACGCAGCGCCGGCCGCTGGCCAGATCGTCGTACTCCTCGGTGAGCTTGCGACGGGCGCGGAACAGGCCGCTCTCCACCATCTGACGGGTCATCCCGAGCCGCTCTCCGATTTCATCGTAAGAGAGACCCTCGAACTCGCGCAGGACCAGAAGCTGATGATGGCTCTCGGATAGGCCGCCGAAGGCGCCGCGCAGATCGTCCAGGCGCTGCCGGTTCTCGACGGCGTCCGAAGGTGTGGGCACGATCGAGATCATCGGGCGCCTGCCGGTGACCTCCTCATCGGTCTCCAGCGGGATCTCGCGTGATCGCGAGCCGCGACGGAACTCGTCTATGCAGGCGTTCTTGGCGATCTCGTAGATCCACGGCTTGAACGAGATCTGCTGGTCGCTGGCGCGCAGACGACGCAAGGCCGAGATGAACACGTCTTGGGCGATGTCCTCAGCGCGCCCGTGATCACGGACCCTGCTCAGGATGAAGGCGAAGATGCGTTGGCGATACCGAGCGTAGAGCTCCTCAAAGGCTTGATCCTCCCCCTGGCGAGCGGCGGCCACCAGCACGTCCTCAGGGAGCTCTGGGGCGATGCGAGCACTACGCAGCGTCAGTTCCATCTGACCCTCTGATCTGGCGGTAACAGGACGGGCTACGGTTCCTACCTACCCGCAAGTAAAGTGAACCGTAACGTTTAATTGACCTTCCAGGAACATAAATATTGATAAAGATCTCGCCGTTGCTGGCGAATCCTGCGGTCCGAGCGCAGAGATCCGCCGACCGGCGGTTGAGGCCGTCCGCCCCGGGCGGCATACTTGTCGCCATGTAGTGAACGGCAAAGGAGAGACAGCACCGATGGCCAACCACCTGACGCCCACTGAGCTCGCCCGCGAAGCCGGTTTGGAACGGCGCGATGTAATCGTCAAGTGTGTCGAGCTGGGCGTCCCGATCTTCAACGGTCGGATTGACAAGACCCTCTTCCTCTCGAGCCTCCAGGAGATCGCCGCCCCATCGGCGGTCCAGACGCAGACCGCCTGAGCTCGAGGCGCAGCTGAACACGAAGCGGCGGGCAAGCCGGCCCGCCGTCGGCGCGGGGTGAGCTTTGCCGGCGCGGGTCGCGGCCGGCGACTCCGGAAGACCCGGCCGCGCTACTGCTGAGCGGACTGACGCAACAACGTCGATGTCGTCTGCTCAAGGATCTTGCGCCACGCCCGAGTCGACTCGCGCTCGGCTTCGAAATGCTTGATCACCTTGCGTACGCGCGTGCCCGAGATCTCGATCCCGTGCCGCGCGCAGATCCGTTTGAAGCGCGGATAGTCGTTGGCGAGCTTGAGGGTGACCGACTGAAATCCGTGCCGGGCGATCTCGACGCGTGAGGTGAAGTTCATGATGCTCGTCTGGAACATCAGCTCATCGCTGGCATCGGGCTCGATCAGGATGATGTCGACGCCGGGATAGCGTGCCTCCCACTGGCGCGCGATCTCGTGCAGGCGCTGATGGGCGAGCAGCTTGAAAGCCTGGTAGCCGATCTGAGGGAATCCCATGTCCGATACCCGTCGCGCCCGTGATCCCGTGAGGCTCGGGATCTGCTGCGTGAAGTCGTTGACGTAGGGGACGAGCGGATTGACGACCACGACGAACTTGGCACCCGCCTCGACGGCGATGTCCAGGTTGGTGGTCGAGACGATCCCGCCGTCGATGTACTCGCGGTCCTTGATCTTGACCGGCTTGTAGATCATCGGCAGGGCGCTCGAGGCGCTGACCGCCTTGGAAATCGGCACCTCGTCCCAGCCGGGGGAGCCGAACACCACGCGTTCGCAGGTGTCGAGGTCGGTGGCAGCGATATAGAGCTCGGAGGCGAGCATCCTGAAGTGATCGCTGCGGTCGGGATCAGCCAGGATGCGCTTCACGTAGCGCTCGACACCGTCTCCGGAGTAGAGGCCGGTGGGCAGCGCCTCGGCGAGGCCGAGCACGATGTCGACGGCCGATATCTCGCCGACATCCCGGGCGAGCGTCCGAAGGAGGTGGGCGAGCCGCAGCGGGAACATCATCCCGCGGGTCACGAACTCCTTGTAGTTGGGGCGCAACAGCGAGCTCACCCGCGCATCGGGAAACGGGGTCGGGACCTGCCGGACGATGACGCGCATCATCTCCTCCGGCGTGACCCCGTTGGCCACGGCCGCGGCCACGAACGAGCCCGCGCTGGTGCCGACGTAGACGTCGAACTGATTCACCGTCCGGTTGACCGAGAGGAGGTCCAGAGCCCGAAGTGCCCCCATCTCGTAGACGCCGCCCGTGAACCCTCCGCCGCCCAGCACCAAGGCCGTCTTGGAGCGTGGCCGGCGCCGGCTCACGCCAGCCCGCGCGCGACTCGCCGTGCGGTCAGCGGCCGAGGCGTCAAGCTTGACAACCTTGCCCATGCTCATCTGAATTCTAGTGTGAACGTAGGCTGTCAAACCGAAGCTTTTGAGCTTCTCGCCGGTTAGAGCTATTCAGTGCGCGCCCTCCTCGCCACCCTTTCGATCCTGCTGATCCTGACGGCCGCGCCCGTGGCGCTCGGCGCGGGCGGCGGCGGGGCCGTCGGCCAGAAAGGTGGAACCCCCACCGCCTCGGCCGCGGAACGGACACTCAGCGGCTCGCTGAAGACCGGGATGCGAGAGGCCGGTGCCTACAGCGGAGCCGACGTCGTCGATCTGAGCACGGGGACGACGCTGTATTCGCATAACGCCACGACCGGCCGGCTGCCGGCGTCGGTCGAGAAGCTCTACACGACGAGCACCGCATTGCTGCGCTACGGGCCAAACGCACGCCTGAGCACCTCCGTGCTCGGGCAGGGCCAGCAGGTCGGCTCGACCTTCACCGGCACCCTCTACCTGCGCGGCGGCGGAGATCCGTCGTTCGGCTCGGCGGGCTTCGATCACGCCAACTACGAAGCGGGCGCCACGATGCAGACGCTGGTCTCGAACCTCGTCCGGGCGACCGGGATCCGAACCCTCGACGGCCGGATCGTCGCCGACGAGTCCCTGTTCGATTCAGACCGCGGCACGCCGGCCACCGGCGGCCGGCCCTCGATCGAGGTCGAGGGAGAACTGAGCGCTCTCGCCTACAACCGCGGGTGGGCCAACTCCGACGGAACCGTCTACTTCGAGCACCCCGCTCTCGAGGCCGGCCAGCAGTTCGCGGCGGCCCTGAAGGCGGCCGGGGTCAAAGTGCAGGGCCGGACGGCCACCGGACGGACCCCGGCCCCGGCACAGGTCCTGGCCACCGTCCACTCGCCGACGATCGCCAAGCTGATCGCCCTCACCAACACCCCGTCTGACAACTTCTTCGCCGAGATGCTGGCCAAGGGGATCGGAGCACACTTCGGCGCGGCGGGCACCACGGCGGCCGGCGCCGCGGTGATCGGAGCCCAGATGGCCAAGAGCTTCGGCATCCATCCCCGGATGAACGATGGGTCCGGCCTGTCTCGCTACGACCGGACGACGCCGACCCAGGTGGTCACCCTCCTGCGCGACATGGCCGGCAACCGCCAGTTCACGAGCTCACTTGCCGTGGCCGGAGAGACCGGCACCCTGTCCGACGAGATGCGACGCACCTATGCCGCCGGGCGTTGTCGCGGCAAGACCGGAACCCTGCACGACGTCTCCAACGTCGTCGGCTACTGCCAGGCGCGCGACGGCCATACCCTGGCCTTCGCCTTCCTCATGAACGGGGTCGACCCCGACTACGCGCATCCGATCCAGGATCAAATGCAGGTCGCGCTCGCGAAGTACAACGGCTGACTTTTCGCCCCGAGTTTCGGGAGCGTGGAGTTGGGCAGACCTAGGTGAGCGACACCAAGGCGAGGAGCAGCGCATGAACCACCGGCCCGACAGCGAAAACGACCAGGACCCAGCACCGATCAAGAACTCCGACGCGGAGCGTGTGTCAAGTGGCGACAGCGGCGGTGGACCCGGCGCCGGAGAAGGCGATCCCCGGCCAGCCGAAGGCGGCGATGCCGGCGGAGGGCGCGGTCCGGCTGAGGGCAAGCCCAGCGGCGACAGGGGCGACAAGGCCCAGTCCTAGGTGTCGAGCAACTCCAGCAGCCCAGCCTCGTCGATCACGACTACCCCCAGCCGCTCGGCCTGGGCGAGCTTGGTCCCAGGGCTATCCCCGGCCACCACGTAGTCGGTCTTGCGTGACACCGAGCCGGTAACCCGGCCCCCCGCCGCGAGGATCCTCTCGGTCGCCTCCTCGCGGGTGAGCTCGGGAAGCGTTCCCGTCAGCACCATCGTCTTGCCGGCCAGCGGGCCCTCCCCCGGCGGCGCCCCCTCCTGTTCGAAGCGCAGCCCCCGGTCCTTGAGGGCGGTGATCAGCTTGAGCATCGCCTCCTCGTGCAACTGGTCGTAGATGGTGCGCGCCATCTTGGGTCCGACTCCCGGCGTCTGCTCAATCCCCTCCGGGTCGGCGGCGAGCAGCGCATCGACGCTGCGGAACTGCTGGGCGAGGTTGCGGCCGGTGACGCCCCCCACCTCCTCGATCCCCAACGCGAACAGCACGCGCCCGAACGGCTGGCGTTTTGAGTCCTCGATCGCGCTCACGAGCTTCTCGGCCGAGACCTGGCCAAACCCGCTCTGGTCCGCGATCTCCTC
>JBAPXO010000093.1:0-5334 GCA_049284255.1 Solirubrobacteraceae bacterium
CGCTCGGCGGCGATGCGCCCTGCAAACCCCAGGCCGATCGGAATCCGGACTCCCTGCTCGACCTCTTCTTCGATTCCCTTCGCGGCCCGAGCGACGAGCTGGTCGGTTTCGCGGTCGAGGAGAAGAATCGCGACCGTATCGACCGACAGGGCGTCGCGACGGAGGAGCAGAAGCTGGGAAAGCAGATCCTCGAGCCCGAGCTCGGACAGCGCGGGGTCGTTCAGGCGATATAGCGCGCGAACCTGCGCGGGCGAGGCCAGGTCCAGGGGAGCCGGCGAGAGCACGGTCTGGCCGGCTCGGGATCCACTGCGGGGGGGTTCGGGCGGGTTCTCGAACGCCATGTCTAACGAGCATTGTGGCGGTGGTAGTCAAGCGGAGCGTTCGCCTGCTGGGCGGGCGCAGCGCACCCAGCCACCCTTGACCGACTTCTAACGCTCGACAAAGTAGCTCCCGCTCCCCTGCCCGCTTGAGTAGAAACGGCTGGTCACGGTCTTCTTGCGCGTGAAGAACTCGACGGCGTCGGTGCCGTGGGCGTGGAGGTCGCCGAGGAAGGAGTCCTTCCAGCCGCTGAACGGGAAGAAGGCCACAGGTGCGGCCACGCCGATATTGACTCCGATCATGCCGGCCTCCACCTCGTGGCGATAGCGGCGCACCGACGCGCCGGACTCAGTGAAGATCGAGGTGCCGTTGCCGAACCGGCTCGAGTTGACGATCTCGATCGCCTCGTCCAGCGAGGCGGCCCGGATCACCGTGAGCACGGGGCCGAACACCTCCTCTTGGGCGATCGCCATGTCCGGGGTGACATCGTCGAGGATCGTCGGGCCGAGGAACGCGCCCCCGGGATCGACGCCCGACACCTCGCGGCCGTCGACGACCAGCGACGCGCCGTCCTCGACGCCGCGTTTGACCCAGTCGGCGATCCGGTCGCGCGCCGCGCACGAGATCACGGGTCCCACGTCGGAGCGCTCGTCGATCCCGTCGCCCACCGAGAGAGCCCGGGTGGCCGCCACCAACGGCTCCATTAGCTGCTCGTGGGCGTCGGCGACGGTCACGACCACCGAGCCCGCCATGCACCGCTGGCCGGCGGCGCCGAAGGCCGAGCCGATGATCCCGTCGACGGTGGGCTCGATGACGGCGTCGGGCATGACCACCATGTGATTCTTGGCGCCGCCCAGGGCCTGCACGCGCTTACCGGCCTTCGCAGCCCGCTCGTAGACGAGCTTGGCCACGGGCGCCGAGCCCACGAACGAGACCGAGTCGATGCCGGGGTGATCGAGGATTCCCTCCACCACGGCCCGCCCGCCGTTGACGAGGTTGACGACGCCGGGGGGCAGCCCGAGGGCATCGAGCTCCTCAAACGCGATGTGCTGGGTGAGCGGGACCTGCTCGGACGGCTTGAGCACGAAGGCGTTGCCGCAGGCGATCGCGAACGGCAAGAACCAGAACGGGACCATCGCCGGGAAGTTGAAGGGCACGATGGCCGCGCACACCCCGACGGGCTGGCGCACGGTCTCGGCGTCGATGTTGCGTGAGACGTCCTCGAGGATCCGGCCCTGCATGGTCGTGGGGATCGCGCACGCCGCCTCGACCATCTCGATCATCCGCCCGACCTCGGCGCGCGCGTCGGCGATTGTCTTGCCCATCTCGATCGTCACCGAGCGGGCGAGGTCGTCCGAGCGCGCCACCAAGCGCTCGCGTAGCTCAAAGAGTTTGCGCGCCCGGGCGATCGTCGACACCGCACGCCACTCCGGCAGCGCGGCGCGGGCGGCGGCCACGGCGTCGTCGAGATCCCCCGGGCCCGAGAGGGGGACGCGGGCGAGTGCCTCGCCGGTGGCGGGATTGATGACGTCGAGCTCGTCGGTGGCGTCGCGGGCGGGCGTCCACGCTCCCGCGATGTAGTTGTGAAGTAAACGCGTGCGGGTGGCGGTCATGAGCTCTCCTCCTCAGGTCGTCGGCTCGGACTGCAGCCTCCCGGATAGCCTAGGCATCAGGCCATGTCGTTCTACATCACCACACCCATCTTTTACGTCAACGCCCAGCCCCACCTGGGTCATGCGTACACGACAATCGCCACCGACGTGATCGCCCGTCACATGCGCCAGCGCGATCACGAGGCAGTGTTCTTTCTCACGGGCACCGATGAGCACGGCGAGCCCGTGGCCGACGCCGCCAAGGCCCAGGGGGTCAGCCCACAGGAGCTCGCCGACCGCAACGCCGCACGCTTTCAGGCGCTGATGCCGCGGTTGGACGCCTCCAACGACTTCTTCATCCGCACTACCGACGAGGAGCACGAGCGCCGCGTCCAGGAAGTGCTGCAACGGGTGCACGACAACGGCTACACCTACAAGGGTCTCTACGAGGGCTGGTACTGCCCCCGATGCGCGGACTTCAAGGTCGAGAACGAGATCCTCGAGGGCAACCTCTGCCCGATCCATGAGATCCTGCTCACGCGTGAGCAGGAGGAGAACTGGTTCTTCGCACTCTCGAGGTTCCAGGAGCCGCTCGAACGGCTGTACGCCGAGCATCCCGACTTCGTGATGCCGGCGGTGCGCTTCAACGAGGCGCACTCCTTCATCACCTCGGGGCTGCAGGACGTCTCGTTGTCGCGCGCGCGCATGCACTGGGGCGTGCCCGTCCCCTGGGATCCCAGCCACGTCTTCTACGTGTGGTTCGACGCGCTGCTCAACTACTACACGGCCCTGGGCTACGCCCGCCCCGGCGAGGATCTGACCTCACGGTTCTGGCCGGCGACCTTCCACATCATCGGCAAGGACATCCTGAAGTTCCACACCGTGTTCTGGCCCGCGCTGCTCATGGCCGCCGACCTGCCGATCCCCGAGCACGTCTTCGTCCACGGCTTCCTGCTCGGAGCCGACGGCCGCAAGATGAGCAAGTCGCTGGGCAACGTGCTCGATCCCTTCGAGGTCATGGACGAGCTCGGCACCGATGCGCTGCGCTTCTACCTGATGCGCGACGTCGCGTTCGGCGCCGACGGGACGGTCGGGAAGGACGCCGTCACCGCGCGGTATGAGGCCGAGCTCGCCAACGATTACGGGAACCTGGCCAGTCGCACGATCGCGATGGTCCGCCGCTACCGCGACGGCGTCGTTCCTGACGTCGACACCGATCCCGCGCTCGCTGCTGAGTTCGATGGGCTGGTGGCCCGGGTGAGCGAGCTGCTCGACCGGGCCGACGTGACCACGGCGCTGGAGGTCATCTGGCAGCGCGTGCGGCGGTGCAATCGCTACGTCGAGGAGCGTGCGCCGTTTCGGCTGGCTAAAGAGGCCGACCGCGCCGCTGAGCTCGATCAGGTCCTGGCCTCGCTCGCCGAGGCGGTGCGCGCGATCAGCGTCCTGCTCGCCCCTTATATCCCGGAGAGCGTGGGCAAGCTCCTCGATGCCCTGGGCGCCCCCGACATCACGCTCACGGCCGCCGAGTTCGCGCCCCGCGGGGGCGGTCGCACAGTTGCCGCGCTCGAGCCCCTGTTTCCCAAACCGTCCACGTCTCCCCAGCCTCAACCCACCTGATCGACAGTCACACCCATCTGGACTCGTGCCAGCCGCCCAATGCCGAGCTCGTCGCCGTCGCCGAGCAGGCCGGGGTGACCCGGCTGGTGACCGTCGGCACCGACGGCGCCTCCTGCCGCGCGGCGTTGGCCGCCGCTGAGGACTTTCCCCAGGTGTACGCCGCGATCGGCCGGCATCCCAACTCGGCCACGGGTTTTGACGACGCCGACTTCGCCGAGCTCGAGGCGCTGGCCAGCCACGACAAGTGCGTGGCGATCGGCGAAACCGGGCTGGACTACTACCGCGATCACGCACCCCACGCCGATCAGCGCCGCGCCTTTGAGGCCCAGATCGAGCTCGCGCGCGCGACCGGCAAGCCGCTGGTCATCCACACTCGGGCCGCGGATGACGACACGCTGGCGGTGCTGGACGAACACGCCGAGGGGGTGAGCGTGATCCTTCACTGCTTCTCGATGGCCTCGCGCGTCGAGGAGTGCCTGGCGCACGAGGACTGGTGGCTGTCGTTCGCCGGCAACGTCACCTACCCGAAGTCCGAGGATCTGCGCACTGCCGCCCTCAGGGTCCCGGCCCAGCGGCTGCTCGTCGAGACCGACGCCCCTTATCTGTCTCCCCAGCCCGTACGCGGCAAGCCAAACCAACCCGCCCATGTAGCCCTGACCGCGCAGGCGCTCGCCGTGGAGCGCCGAGTCGCCTACGAGGAGCTCGAGCGCACGATCGCCGACAGCGCGGCCGCCGTCTTTGGATGGTGACGGTGCGCTCGGCGCGCCAGCGCGAGCTCGGCCAGAACTTCCTCGTCGACCGCAACATCCTCGACGTCATCGAGCGGCTGGCCACGCTGAAGGCCACCGATGTCGTGCTCGAGATCGGCGGCGGCCCCGGGGTGCTCTCCCAGCGCCTGGCAGCCAACGTCTCACACCTGCATGTCGTCGAGGTCGACGAGCGCCTGCGCACTCGCCTCGGCGAGGCGGTGGCGGGGTTTGACAACGTCAGCCTCCACTTCGCCGACGCGCTCGAGCTCGACCTCGCGGCGGTCGAGCCCCCGCCCAACAAGGTCGTCGCCAACCTGCCCTACGGCGTCGCCGCCACCGTGATCCTGCGAACCATCGAGGATCTCCCGAGCGTGCGCGACTGGGTGGTCATGGTCCAGCGCGAGGTCGGGGAGCGCTTTGCCGCTCGCCCCGCCACCCCCGCCTACGGGGTTCCCTCGGTCCTCGCCCAGCTGGCCTGCGAGGTGCAGGTCCTGCGCCCGATCTCCCGCAACGTCTTCCGGCCGGTGCCCAACGTGGACTCGGTGTTGCTCGGTCTGCGGCGCCTGCGCCCCGGCCCCGGGGAGGAGGTGCGTGCGGTCGTCCATCAGGCCTTTGCCCACCGGCGCAAGGCGCTCGCGGGATCGCTGGCGCTGGCTCCCGGGGCCGCGCCCGGCGTGCGCGATCGCGCGCGGGAGGCGCTGGTGCAGCTCGGGCATCCTGCCGACGAGCGCGCCGAGCGGCTGTCACCCGAGGAGTTTCGCGCGCTCGCGGGAAAGCTCACCCGTGCCGGCTGAACGCGAGCTGGCGTTCGCGAAGGTCAACCTGTGCCTGTTCGTGGGACCGACTCGCGAGGACGGACGCCACGAGCTCGTGACCCTCTTCGAATCGGTGAGCCTCGCCGACGAGCTGATCGTCAGCGGGCGGGCCGATGGCGACGGCGACGAGGTGCTGTGCCCGGGCGTGGCCGGTCCCAACCTGGTCGCCGACGCACTGGCGGCCCTGCGCGCCGACGGCTGGACGGCGCCCCCGGTTCGCGTGCAGATCGAGAAGCGCATCCC
>JBAPXO010000094.1:0-5580 GCA_049284255.1 Solirubrobacteraceae bacterium
CGTGCGACCTGCGCATCGCCGCGCGGAGCGCCGTGCTCACCACCGCCTTCGCGCGGGTCGGCCTAGCCGGCGATTATGGCGGCACCTGGTTCCTCACCCGACTCGTCGGATCGGCGCGCGCCCGCGAGCTTTACTTCCTCTCCGATCGGCTCTCGGCCGAGGAGGCCGAGCGGCTCGGGATCGTCAATCGCGTTGTCGACGACGAGCGTCTCGAGGAGCAGGTGCTCGCGCTCGCGACACGGCTCGCCGCCGGGCCGCGCATCGCGCTCGGGTACATGAAAGAGAACCTCAACCGCGCCGAAAACGGGAACGAACTCGGCGAATGCATGGACCTCGAGGCCACTCACCACCTACGCACCGCGCTCACCCAAGACCATCGCGAGGCGGCCGCCGCCTTCGCCGAAAAGCGCCAGCCGGCCTTCCGCGGCCAGTAGCTATCGCAAGCGAAACTTTGGTCAGCCGGCGCTAATTTCCAGCACTTGCTTGCCAGTGTTCTCCCCGCGAAACAGCCGTAGCAGTGTGGCCGGGAACTGGGCCACCCCGCCGGTGGCGACGTCCTCGAACGACGTCAGCTTGCCGGCGGCTAGCCAAGCTCCCATCTCCTGCATCGCCTCGCCGTAACGGTCGGCGAAATCGAACACCAGGAACCCGGTCATGGTGGCGCGGTTGACAAGGAGGGACATGTAGTTAGAAGGCCCGCGCATCGGTTCGGTGGCGTTGTATTGCGAGATGGCGCCGCAGAGCACGACCCGGGCGTGGCGACGCAACTGGGCTAGCGCGGCGTCGAGGATCTCACCGCCAACGTTGTCGAAGTAGACGTCGATACCTTCCGGGCACCGCTGGCGCAACGCCTTGGCGACGTTGCCTGCCTTGTAGTCAACGGCGGCATCGAAGCCCAGATCCTCGACCACGTGACGGCACTTCTCCTCACCGCCGGCAATTCCGACCGCGCGGCAGCCCTTGAGCTGGGCGATCTGGCCGACGATGCTCCCGACCGCTCCGGCGGCACCGGAGACGACGACCGTTTCGCCCTCCTGGGCACTGCCGATGTCCAGCAACCCGAAGTAGGCAGTCAGACCAGGCATGCCGAGCGCACCCAGGTAGACCGGCAAGGGCGCACGCGAGGTATCGACCTTGATCAGGGCGTCGCCGGGCGCCACCGCGTATTCCTGCACGCCGGTGACGCCGGTGACGAAGTCCCCCGCGGCGAACCTGGGGTCACGAGAGGCCACCACCTGCCCGGCGCCGCCCGCCCGCATCACCTCACCGATGCCCACCGGCGGCACATACGAGCGCGCATCGTTCATCCAGCCGCGCATCGCCGGGTCAAGCGACAGGTAGAGCACCTTCACAAGCACCTCGCCGTCGCCCGGCTCGGCGACCGGCTCCTCGGTGTGATCCCAGTCAGACGCCTTCGGCAAACCGACCGGCCGGGCGGCCAGGCGAACCTGATGATTGACCGCATCCATGAGAGCTCCTCCCAACTTCGAAAACGTAGTCCGACAAGAGGCGCCAGCGTAGCGTGGCGCCGACCTCCGTCTTGGGGCTCTCCCGCGAGCGACCCGTTCAATGCGATCACCGAAAGCGCCCGCCACGACGCGCCTATGAAGGCAACACGCCGAACGGCCAAACGCGGGCCTGAAGCGCGCCGCCGCGGCGCCGCAATGTCGGCACGCCCTTGCCATGTTCGTTCAGCGTTGGACGATTGAGACGAGGTGAGCGACCAAAAGAGTGGGCGCGGGTGTGACACCGGAGCGCGCATAGATATGTCACTCAAAAGAGGACAAGCCGCGCGGCAGACCAACGCTCGAGAGCAAGCGGCCCGCCCAAGACGCGACTCCGCCCACAAGACGCTGCGCAGCGGCCGCTCGCACTGTCCGGCTTGATCGCCACTTACGCTCATCTGCTGATAAGCCACGCCAGGTGCTCCTGGACTTCAGCGCGTTCAGCCCTAGGGTGTCGGTGACCTGGTGAATGAGAGACAACGCCGGCTCCTCATAGAGGGACCGGTGCCCCAGCTGACGCCGCTTATGCGGACGCTGGGACGGTCTGCAGTGGGGCGCACTCGGCGAACGCTTCGACCAGTCGCTTGCGTTGAGACTCGGCGGTGGTCGGGCCGACGTCCTGCCACCGTTTGGCGGCCAGGCCCTCCATGAGCGTGTCGAACGTCGTGCGCGCCTCAACGGCTTCAGCATCGGCTGGGGAGTTTGCGAGCAGCAGCCCCTCGGCCGCCCACAGGATGGTGTCGGCTTCGGCGTCAAACAGCTTTACGTTGCGGAGCTCCTCAACCAGGGCGCGAACTGCCTTGTAAGCGTCGTGGCGGGTTATGCGGGTGCTGTCCATGAGATGCTCTCTTCGCTGGACGGATTGGGACGATGTCATTGACTGTAGTGAGTATCGGCGTGCTGAGCGCCCTGTGCCGCTCGCGTGGGCAGAGGAAACCGACCCTGCCATGCGCCGACGTGTGGTGGAGGAGACGCTCGCCTCTGCCCGGTAGCCCGCCATCCTGGGCATGTCCTCGAGCCGGCCGCAGCCTCCTCGCCGTTCGAGGGACTCTGTTGACGCCGAGGCTTGCTCAGCGCGCCTGACGGGGTGGGCGTCAGTGCTTGCGGGGTCGCGCCGGCTGGGTCACGCTGTAGCCGTGCGATGCCTTTCTGATGTCGTCGGCCCTGGCGAGCTTGGTCAGATAGGTTGACACCTCTTCGAGAGTGAGATTCAGGCCCCGAGCGAGATCACCCGCGGTGCTTGCCGGGTACTGAACGAGGAAGGCGATGATGCTCGCCTCGGTGTCGCCCTGACGGCTTCGCGCAGTGGCGCGCCGGGTGCTCGCGCGCCGCGCGGTCGCACGACGCACCGAGCGAACGGGAGCGGCCGGGGCCGAACCCCGATTGTGGGCGTGGCGCGTCTGCTCTTGCGGCTTGGCGTCCCCGCCCTCCGCGCGCTCAGCGAGCGGTTCAACCTCGTGATCGTCGGAGGGTGCCCCAGACGGGAGGCGCTCGATGAGAACGACCTCGGGGTCACGTGCCGAAGTTTCACTTAGGACGTCAACATGCGGCGTGGTGCGCTCAGGCATGGTGCGCTCCTTTGTTTCTCGGAATGCGGCATCGGCAGGCGTTGCCTGTCGTTTGACCTTCTTTGGCCTTCCTGTCCCTCTAATGGGTCCGCGCGGAGGGAAGAGGGGCTAGAACCCCGAGCGTGCAAGAGATAGGGCCGCGACCTTCGGGCCGGTGGGTGCGCCGTATAGGGCGCCCCCAACCGGCCCCGCAGTCAAAACCGGTAACCCAAGCCTCCCGCCTCGTAGCGCAGGAAACCCGCGCCGTTGGTGGCATTCCGGCTTGGGCCGGGGTCCTGGCCGCAGGACCAGCCACTTATCGACACTACTCCTATCAGTCGCGGTATGTAAACCACACCTCAATAGTTTGCTGAGGCTCGTCCGCGGGCGCTCAGCCGTGAGGAGCTACGACAGCATCGGATCCGGCGAGCGCACGTACTCGCTGTCGCCGATGGCGCAGCCAGATTGAGCGGAGACCGCTGACCGGATCGCAGGGGGCGCGCTCAGCCGGCCGCTCGGAGCACCGCGAGTGCCCCGGCGGTGCTGCTTTCCTCGCGGCGTGTGCATCCCCCGCCTCGCTGCTGCTTGTGGAATGGCCGTGAGCGGCAGCCTGATCAAGAGTGCCGGAATGGCGATGATGCGGCAGTCTTGCTCGTGTGTCGCCAGGCCAGCGTTCCGACCCACGGTCGGGAGCCATCCTGCCACGCGGCTCAGATGCTAGATCGATGGGCTTGGAAGAACCGCGATCGCTTCGATCGAGACGAGGAGGCCGCGAGGCAGCCGCACGTGAGCGGGGGCAGACCGTGCCGGCGGTGGGTCGGGCATGTGCCGGGCGTAGACCTCGTTGAGGCGGCCGAAGTCCTCGACGTCGGCGTAGAAGATCGTCGTCTTGACGACGTCGTCCATGGACGAACCAGCGGCGTGAAGCACAGCGGCGAGGTTCACGAGCGCCTGCTCAGTCTGGGCTTCGATCCCATCTGCGATCGCGCCGGTCGCGGGGTCGATCCCCGCCATCCCGGAGCAGAAGACCAAATCGCCGGCGACGATCGCCTGGCTGTACGGTCCAAGCGCGTCGGGGGCCTGATCGCTTGATACTGCGGTTCGGGTCATCGCTGAGCTCCCTCGTCGCGTCTCCAGTCGCGTGAACCTATGCCGATAGGACGATGGGCGCAAGGACCTCCGCCTCAAAATGACCCGTTGCAAACGTCGACGTCATTCGACACCGATGATGCATGCCGGCTGCGCAACCAGACTGCCGAAACCACGGGACCGGCAGAGCTCTCCCCTGCTCCGAGTCGCACGGGCCTCGCTTCTGCTCTGGGCCGGATGGGGCTGCGTGCCCTTGTCGAGCGTGACCTTCCCGCACGGATAGGATCGCGACCGTGACCTCGACGCCGATCATCCAGGTGCCAGAGCGAGACCGCGCGAGAGCGATCTCAACGATTGTGGCGGCGTTTATCAGCGATCCAGTGGAGCGCTGGTTGTTTCCCGAGCTTGCGCAATATCAGTCATGGTTTGGCAAGTTCGTCGCGGCGTTCGCCGGCGAGGCGTTTGACCGGCGGAGCGTCTGGACACTGGGTGATTTTGATGCGGTCGCGCTGTGGCTGGCGCCTGGCGCCGGAGTCGATGAGGCTGCGATCGCGGACGTGCTCACAGACGCCGTCGCTGCGGACCAGCACGAGGACATGTTCTCGGTCCTCGAGCAGATGGATCGAGCTCATCCGGCCTTTGAGCACTGGTATCTGCCGTGGCTAGGCGTCGTCCCAGACGCGCAGGGCCAGGGATTAGGAGGCCAGCTGCTCGAGCATGGTTTGGCGATCGTAGACCGGACTCATCTCCCGGCGTTCCTGGAGACTCCAAATCCGGGCACTGTCGCCTTCTATGAGCGACATGGGTTTGTGCTCACCGCGGAATCTCAGTCAGGCGGGTGCCCGCCGGTAATCTCGATGCTTAGGGAAGCGCGCTAGTCCCACGCCGGTACGTCTTGCGGCTCGCGCCCCGCCCCTGCCGCCATGTCGGCCTTCGCGAAGCCACGCGGACACCGCTCAGTGGAGCGCTGGCACGCTCCTATCAAGTCACGCCGGCGGTCCTCGGTCGGTGACGGGCGACACAGCGATAGACGGTCAGACCACCTGGCCGACAGCGTGAATCAGAGTCAGCCCGCCACCGACCGAGAGCCAAACCGACCGGCCGGACATCACCGATCCAACACCAGCCTCTCACTGAGCGTGAATCCGCTCGCGCAGGCGGTGCGAGGGGACCGTGCCCGACACGTGCGCGGGGGGCGTCAGACGCGCTGGTGCCAGTTGGCTGCGCTGACCGTCTTGAGACGTCTTTCACGCAGCGCGCCGCATCAGCTATAGGCTGGCTCATCCAACCCTCGAGGAGGAGGAGGAGCTCTCCATGAGACGCGCGCTCGCCCTGCTGTCCCTGGCCGTTCTTGTCGCCATGTCGGCGACCACACTCGCGTCCGCGGGAACGACGCATCACGCCACCGATCATTTCCTCGGCGCCGAGGTTCAGAGCCA
>JBAPXO010000095.1:0-3934 GCA_049284255.1 Solirubrobacteraceae bacterium
GATCTCGTCCAGGAACCGGTCCATGGCCTGCTCGTCGTCAAAGAGCTTGCGATACAGGTGTCGTGGGTCCCAATCGAGCAGCACGCCGCCGAGGTCGAACACGACGGCCTCGATCCTCGATGGGTTGCGTGGCCCAGGCATCGCCAGAAGTCTCGCGGATCGGTTTGGGGAAGCGTCGGTCGCGTGGTGGCGGTCGGTTAGGCTGCCGCGATGCAACTGCGAGCCGATCGTCCGATGCGACTGGCACCGGCCACAGCGAGCGACTACCGCGAGCTGGCTCGTCGCCGGCTTCCCCGCCAGCTGTTCGATTACCTCGACGGTGGCGCTTACGAGGAGCGCACGTTGCGGGCCAACGTCGAGGACCTGGAGAGGCTTCTGCTGCGCCAGGTGGTGATGCGCGACGTCTCGCGCCGCGATCAGGAGGTGGAGGTCCTCGGACAGCGGCTGGCGCTGCCGGTGATCCTCGGGCCGGTCGGCCTCGGAGGAATGTTCGCCCGGCGCGCCGAGGTCCAGGCGGCACGCGCAGCTGAGGCTCACGGCGTGCCCTTCGTGGAGTCGACGGTCTCGATCTGCGGCATCGAGGAGGTCGCCGGAGCGGTTTCGGCTCCACCGTGGTTTCAGCTCTACGTGATGCGCGACCGCGGCTACGCGGAGGGCCTCATGTCACGAGCGCGCGCGGTTGGGGCGCCCGTGCTCGTGCTCACGATCGACCTCGCCGTCGTTGGAGCCCGGCATCGAGACACGCGCAACGCGGTCGTGGGCGAGACCTCGATCCTCGCCAAGGCCCTGCGTGGCCTGGACCTGGCGACGCACGCGCGGTGGATTCGCGACGTCGCTCTCGAGGGCCGGCCCCTGACGTTCGGCAACCTTGAGAACGCCGTTCCGGAAGCCCGGAGCCCGGCCGCATTTCGCGACTGGGTGGATCGGCAGTTCGATCCGAGCGTGACCTGGGATGACGTCAGCTGGGTGCGGGATAACTGGGACGGCCAGCTCGTTGTCAAAGGGGTGCTTGATCCCGAGGACGCCCGGCGCGCAGCCGATGCCGGAGTCGACGGCGTGATCGTTTCCAACCACGGTGGGCGCCAGCTGGACTCCGTGCCCTCCACGGCTCAGGCGCTTGGACCCGTGGTCGACGCCGTAGGCGATCAAGTCGAGGTCCTCGCCGACGGCGGGGTGCGCACCGGCTTGGACGTGGTCAAGCTGATGGCTCTCGGCGCGCGCGCCGTTCTTCTCGGGCGCGCCTGGGCCTGGGCGGTGGCGGCTCGCGGCGAAGCCGGGGTGCGCCACGTCCTTGATGTCATCAGGGCCGATATCGACGTTGCTCTGGCGCTGACCGGCAACACCTCGGTCGCCGCCGTCGATCGCTCGAGCCTGTACCCGGCCGAGCCCAGCCCGGTGCCGCTGTGAGCCCTTCGGACGACACCCACGGCCAGGTGCCAGGCGCGTCTGCCGGGCCCCTCGAGGCCTACCTGAGGATGGTCGCCGCCGCGGCCTCCGACGTCGCCGGCGCCGTGACCCGGCATTCGAGCGGCGATCCCTTCGAGCTCCGCGATCCCGAGTACATCGCGCGCACGCTCGCGGCCTGGCGGTTGGTGTCGAGCCTCTACTTCCGGGCCGACGTCCGGGGCATGCCCCACATCCCCGAGGAGGGGCCGGTCCTCCTCGTGGGCAATCACTCGGGCGGCATCATGATCGCCGACACGTTCGTGTTCGCGCAGGCCTTCTATGACCACTTCGGGCCCGAGCGGACCTTCTTTCAGCTCGCTCACGACCTCGTCTTCAAGGTCGCGGGGGCAAGAGCGCTCGTCCAGCGTTACGGGACGGTTCCGGCCTCGCCCGACAACATGGCCGAGGCCCTGCGGCGGGAGGCCGCGCTACTCGTCTATCCGGGCGGCGATCACGAGACGTTCCGGCCAAGCTGGGAGTCCGACACCGTTGACTTCGCCGAACGCACCGGCTTCATCAAGCTGGCTCTCGAGCACAACGTCCCGATCGTTCCGGTCGTCTCCATCGGCGGCCAGGAAACCGGCCTATTCCTCGGCCAGGGCAGCCGCCTCGCTCGCGGTCTCAGACTGAACCGCCTCGCCCGGCTCAAGGTCCTGCCTGCGGTCATCGGACCACCGTTCGGCGCCACGGTCCTCGATTTCCCGTTTCGCGTGCCGCTGCCGGCCAAGATCTCGATCCGGGTGCTCAAGCCGATCCACCTGCGCCAACGCCTTGGTTCCAACCCCACCCCCGAAGAGGGCTACCGTCTCGTCACCTCGACGATGCAGCGGACCCTCACCCGCCTGTCCAACGAGCGCGATCTTCCGATCGTCGGCTGACGCGCGGACTAGGCCTGCCGTTCCAGCGCGGCCGGCGTCGCGGGGGCCAGGTCCTCCTCCGGAGGCTCGGCCTTGGCCGCGCGGCGACGGGCGATCAGTGGCTGGCCCTTGGCCGGGACCAGCGATGCCAGGCACGCGATCACGCACGCGATCAGCCCGAAGGTGAAGGCGGAGGTCAGAGCGCTCGCGAACGGGTGTGAGATCACCGACGGGAAGAAGCCGTGGCCGAGCAGGACGTGCTGTTGTCCGACCGATGCGGTCTTGATGCCGGAGCCCAGCAGGGTCTGGATCGGGTTGTAGCCCAGGAAGGCCGCGAACAGGGTGGCGACCGGCGGCAGGTTGGCCGCCCGGGAAGCGACCGGCGCCGAGATGCCGTGTGCGGTCAGGCCGGCATAGAGCGAATGGTGCAGCCCGCTCGAGAGTCCGATGATCATCAGGCTGAAGAAGATGCCGATCGAGAACACCATTGCCGAGTTCATGAACGTGGCGGCCATCCCACCCCCGGCTCCCCGCTGATTGGGGGGCAGGCTGTTCATGACGCTCGCGCGGTTGGGCGAGAAGAAGATCCCCATGCCCAGTCCGTTCAGGATGATCACCAGCGCGAACACCGGATAGGAGAAGTCGACCGGGAGGACCGAGAGCAGCAGGAACGAGATCGCCGCCAGAGCCATCCCGCCCACGGCGAACGGGCGCGGCCCGATGCGGTCAGAGAGGATGCCGGCGATCGGCCCGGCGACCAGGAACCCGGCCACCAGAGGTAGCAGGTAGATCCCGGCGAGCAGCGGCGTGTCGGCGAAGCTCACTCCGTGGCGCGGGAGGTAGATCCCCTGCAGCCAGATGATCAGCACGAACTGCAGCCCACCGCGGCCGATGCCCGAGAGCAGCGACGCGATGTTGCCCATGGTGAAGGCGCGCACCTTGAAGAGGTCGAGATGGAACATGGGCTGCTCGACGCGCGTCTCGATCAGGCAGAAGATGAGCAGCACGATCAGGCCGCCGCCGATCTCGGCGATCACCTTGGGACTCGTCCAGCCCATCGTGTGGTGGCCATAGGGCTGGATGCCGTAGGTGATTCCGATCATGATCGCGACCAAGCCGACGGCGAAGGTGGCGTTGCCCCACCAGTCGATCTTCGCGGGTTTGCGCTCGGAGAGATCGCGCAGCTTGGCAAAACCCCAGATCGTCCCGAACACCCCAAAGGGGACCGAGACCAGGAAGACCGCGCGCCACGCGACGGGGGCCAGTAGGCCGCCGAGGACGAGCCCGATCGATGAGCCGGCGACCGCGGCCACGCCGTTGATTCCCAGCGCCATCCCGCGCTGGTTGGCGGGAAAGGCGTCGGTGATGATCGCGCTCGAGTTGGCGAACAGCATCGCTCCGCCGACGCCCTGGAGCGCGCGCATGATGATCAGCCACAGCGCTCCGTCGCTGCCCTTCATCCAGGTGATCGACAGCATGATGCTGAAGAACGTGAACACCGCAAAGCCCAGGTTGTAGGTCCGGGCGCGGCCGTAAATGTCCCCCAGCCGGCCGAGGCTGACGACCAGGACCGCGGTGACCACGAGGAAGCCGAGGATCAGCCACAGCAGGTAGTTGGTGTTGCTCGGCAG
>JBAPXO010000096.1:0-2931 GCA_049284255.1 Solirubrobacteraceae bacterium
CGCGCCACCTCGATCCCACCGCACTCGAGGAACACGTCTAGTTCCTTGTACTGACGCAGGCTCTCGAGCGTCAGCGCCGTCATCTCCTTGGAATGATCGACCGGGAAGATGAAGTTTGAGGCGTGGCCGGTCGAACCCCCGGGGTTGGGCAGCGGTCCCTTGTCGATCAGCGTGATCTCCGTCTCGCCAAGCCGCGTCACGTGATAGGCGACGCTGTTGCCTACGATCCCTGCCCCGATGACCACGACACGCTGGCGTGACGGCAACGACCTGGATTTCGAAGCGCCCATCAGCCCCTGATATATCAGATGCAGGTCAGCGGCGTCAACGCGAGCCGGCCAGGGGCGCAACTCGTGGCGGCGGTGGGGGTTTGAGCGGTTGACCCGATTGGGGATACTGCGGACCGCGGGGGCACGGCGCTCAGTCGGCCCGACCGCCCGCCTGCGAGCCATCCGGGCGCACCGAGCGCCCTGAACAGGAGGAGTGACCAGATGTTCGATCACGACAGGGCCGGTAGTGGGAGCCGGCGTGTCACCGGGGCACCGACCCTCCGCTCCCGAGCGATGCGGCTGGCTATGGCCACGGGCGCGACCCTCCTGCTCGGGTCGGGCGCCATGGCCGCTCAGGCCTCCGCCGCCACGCTCTTTGCCAACAAGGCGTGCTACGTCAACGACAACCCGGCGCAGGGTGCGCCGATGCTCATCACCGGCACTGGTTTCACTCCTGGAGATACGGTGGACCTATCAGGCGGCACGGTGTTCGCTAAGAGCACGGTGCAGTCCAACGGCACGATCGCGTGGACGGCCGCCGCTCCCCTCCTGACCACGATCGACCCCGCCTCCGAGACGACGACGCTGACCGCCGACGACGAGACCGTGGGCGCCAACGTGGCAAGCGGAGCCGTCCAGTCCGCCAACCTGGCGGTGGCCACCAGCAAGGGCCAGGTCCAGAACGTCCACAAGGACAAGGTCAAGTTCAGCTTCTCGGGGTTCAGTCCCGGCAAGAGCATCTACGGCTTCTATGCGCGCACCAAGATCGTGGCCAAGACCAACTTCGGAAAGGCCAAGGGGGCGTGCGGAATGCTGACCAAGCGCGCCCTCCTGTTCCCGGGCGGTCACCCCCGCAATAACTCCTACAAGGTGACCTTCGAGAGCCGCAGCAAGTACTCCAAGAAGGCCAACCCCCGGCTGACGGCCAAGCTCAAGATCTTCCGTTTCTAATTTGACCCCGGGGGCGCCGACGGCGCAAGCGCCGGCGTCCCCTCCGCCCGGGCTGTCAGGATCCGGCGGTGCCGTCGCACAAGGAACGGATGCTGGCCGGTGAGCCCTACCTCGCCGACGACGCGGAACTGGTGGCCGACCGTCGCCGCTGCCGCATGCTCTGCGAGCAGCTCAACGCCACCAGTGTCTCTGAGCCTTTCGCGCGCGAGGAGATCCTGCGCGCGCTGCTCGGGTCGATCGGGGACGAGACCGAGATCCTGTCTCCCTTTGAGTGCGACTACGGCTACCAGGTGTCGGTCGGCGCGCGCACGTTCATCAACTTCGGCACCGTGATTCTGGACTCCGCCCCGGTGCGGATCGGAGATGACGTCCAGATCGGTCCAGGGGTGCAGCTGGTGACGCCCGAGCATCCGCTCGAGCCGGGAGAACGCCGTACTCGGGTCGAGTGGGCACGGCCGGTGGTGATTGGAGACGGGGTGTGGCTGGCCGCGGGGGTGATCGTGTGCCCTGGGGTCTCGATCGGACCCGGGAGTGTGGTCGGCGCGGGAAGCGTGGTCACTCGAGATCTGCCCGAGCGCCAGCTGTGTCTCGGCAGCCCCTGTCGCCCGGTTCGTCCTGTCTGATCGATCTCACGCTTTGCCGCCCGCGCGCGTTCTAAGACCATGAACCACACTACCCTCCTCCCCACTCCCATCGGGCCGCTCACAATCGAAGCCAGCCCACGTGGCGTTCGTCGGATGGAGTTCGGCGCCCGTTCGGTCGACACCGATCCGCAGTCAGCGATTCTCGAGCTCGCTGTCTCACAGCTGCGCGAGTACTTCGCGGGCGAGCGCCGGACCTTCGAGCTCGAGCTCGACCTCGGCGGAACCGAGTTCCAGCGGCGCCTCTGGTCAGCGCTGCAGGAGCTTCCCTACGGCACAAGCACCACCTATGGAACGCTGGCGGGACGCTTCTGGGCCGACCCCATCGAGGCGCGACTGCACGCTCGGGCGATCGGAGCGGCGGTGGGCGCCACGCCTGTCCCCATCATCGTCCCCTGTCACCGCGTGCTCGGCGCCGACGGCTCGTTGACGGGGTATCGCGGCGGTCTGGCGATCAAGCGCGCGTTGCTTGACTTCGAGGCGTCCGGCGGATCTGCGCAGGCACTGAGGACGCCAGAGCAGCTGGCGCTCGTTTAGCGCCCGGTCACGTTCCGGTCGCGGGAACCGTCTCGAGCCGACTCCGGGTGCGCAGCGCCAGTAGCGCCGCCGCCCCGGAGGCGGCGCAGGAAACCACGAACGGCGCACTGAAGCCGGCGGCGGCGATGACCGCGCCGCCAAGTGCCGAGCCGGCGGCCAGGCCACCGACGAGTGCGGCGGCCACCCAGGTGAAGGCCTCGGTCTCGACCCCGGGGGTGACGGCACGCCCGATCAGGGCGTACTGGCAGGAGAACACCGGAGCGACGGTCAGCCCGGCGAGCAGGCTGCAGATCAACCCCTCGGGGATCGTGCGCGCGGCGATCAGCGGCGCCGTGCACAACACGGCGGCCACCAGCAGCGTGCGGTAGCGCTCCGCCAGCGGAGCCCGCCAGGTCCGCGACCCGTACCAAAGACCGCCGATCAGGCTCCCGAGGCTCCACAAAGCCAGCAGCACCCCAGAGGCCGGACGCGAGCCTGCATGCAGCGCCAGCGAGGGCAGCCCGACCTCGATCGTCCCCAGGGCAACCCCCATC
>JBAPXO010000097.1:0-3965 GCA_049284255.1 Solirubrobacteraceae bacterium
ATCTATCTCGAGGAGCCCTACGGCCCGCACGGGCTGTGGACGCGCCTGCCCGAGCTGGCGTCCCCGAGCCTGTTCGTATGGGGCAAGAAGGACCACCTGGTGCCGATCGCGTTCGAGTCCCACGTGCGCGAGGCGCTCCCGCGCTCACAACATCTCGAGCTCAACTGCGGGCACGTGCCGCAGTTGGAGCGCCCTCGGGAAACCCACGATGCGCTGCTGAAGTTCCTCGCGGCCAAGCGGGACTAAGGCGACATCTCCTCAAAGCGCCTCGCCCGGGTGTTGAGCGCGAACTGGGCGATCACGGCGGCGACCACCAGGAAGCCCGAGACCAGGAGGAACGCGCCGAGGACGCTCATGTGCGGTATCTGCGGAGCGATGAGCAGGACCCCGATCCCTCCTCCGAGGTGTCCGAGTCCGTCGACGAGCCCGAAGCCCGTCGTCCGCGCCCGGGTGGGGAAGCTCTCGGCTGACAGGGTGTAGGTCATCGGCACCCAGACGTTGAAGCCGAAGAACACGACGCCCATGCCGAGGAAGGCGACCAGGCTGCTCGTGCCGGCCTCGGCGACCAGGACCGAGCCGACGATCGTGATCACGGCCCCGATCGGCAGCCAGAGCTTTCGCTCCAGGCGCTCGGCGTAGGCGACCGCGAAGAGCGCGCACAGCAGGAACCCGAAGGCGCCCACGGCGTTGATCAATCCCGCTTCCGATGGTGGGTAGTGGAGCGAGGTCAGCAGCGAGGTCCCGCCGGCCGAAAAGCCAAAGACGGTCACGTAGGCGAAGAACCACATGAACACCAGCACGAAGAAGCGGATCAGGTAGGTGCGGTTGCCCAGCACGTGGGCAAAGGCGCTGTAGCCGCCCTCGATCTCCGTGTCGACCGGGACCTCCTCCTTCGGCTCGGCGAGCGGCCCGTGCTTGGAGGCCATCCGTTCCATCTCCGAGACCACTTCGTCGGCCTCCTCGATTCGCTTCTTGCCCACCAGCCAACGCGGCGATTCGGGGAGCTGGACGCGCAGGAGGATCGCCACGAGCGCCAGCAGCGCGCCGACCGCGTACATCCATCGCCACCCGTCGGTGAACGTCGGGCTGGCCTGTGCGAAGGACAGGCCCTTCGGCCACGGCGCCGGCTCGGTCGTCAGGAACAGCCCCAGCCAGATGCCCAGGAGCGCACCCAGCGCCGAGTTGACGAAGATCACCGAAACCCATTTCGCGCGGTTGCGGCGCGGCGCGACCTCGCCGATGTAGGTGTTCACGATTGCCAGGTCGGCTCCGACCGCCATGCCGGTGAGCACGCGGGCCAGGACGAAGTTGACGTAGTCCGGTGCCAGCGCCGTCCAGAGCGAGCCCACGCCGGTCAGGACCATCGTGATCAGCAGCATGTTGCGGCGGCCGATTCGATCGGAGATCGGGCTCAGCAGCAGCGTTCCGAGGACGTAGCCGGCCAGGTTCAGCGCCACCGGCACACGCAGGGTTACGAGCGCGTTGGCGGGCGTGCAGCCCGGCTTGAGCGCGACGCAAGTCTGGATGAACGACACGTTGATGTCGAACACGTCGTAGAAGGTGAACAGGAAGCCCAGGCCGATGATCCCGACGAACAGGAACGGGAGCGCCCAGACGTCAAGTCGGTCGAGGCGGGCGAGAACCGAGCGGGCGGTGTGCTGCTCCGAAGACTCGGCCTGGCCACCCGCGGTGGCACCTGGCGTCAGGTTCTGCATCGTCTCTCCTCTCGCTTGGGACGGCGCGTCGGATCGGAGACCGCCATCGCTGCGGATGCACCCTGCTGTTGGTTTTCCTTCCTCGATCCGGGGGAGGTCAAACCGGTATTCGCACTTCTGTTCGGCCTGCGAACGACGGCTAGCGGCGCGTTCGCGGCAGGAGCGCGCGTAGACTCCCCGGCCGTCCACTAGTTCCGAGTAGGGGGGAAGTCCATGAATCGCGCTATCCCACGGCGGCGCGCGCCGATGCTCGCCGTCCTGATCGTTGCCCTGCTCGCGGCCGCTACCGCCGCCACGGCCGCCGCCAAGCCGAGCGCCAAACCGGGCGTCATCTGGATGCGGGGCGACCGGGCCCCCGGGACCCCAGCGCGCTATGACAAGGTCGGCGTGCTCAAGGTCGGGCGTAAGACTGCGCGCAACGTGCTCGTGCTCGAGCCCGGCACGTCAGCCGGCTCTGCGTACTTCGTCCCGCTGGCGAAGTGGATCGTCGCCAAGGCGCCGGGGTGGCAGGTGTGGTCGGTCGAGCGGCGTGAGAACCTGCTTGAGGACCAGTCGATGCTCAATCGCGCCAAGGCCGGCAAGGCAAGCGCCACGCAGCTGTTTGACTACTACCTCGGCTACCTCGCCAACCCGGCGATCAAGCGCCACATCAATCCCGTCCCGGACTCGAAGGTCGGCTTCGCCCGCCAGTGGGGCCTCAGGGTTGCCGTCTCGGATCTGCACACCGTCATCGCCGCGGCCCGCAAGCTTGGCGGCAAGGTGGTGCTCGGCGGCCATTCGCTGGGCGGCTCGGTTGTCACCGCGTATGCCACCTGGAACTTCGCCGGCAAGCCGGGCGCCGACCAGCTCGCAGGTCTGATCTACGACGACGGCGGGAGTTTCGGGGCGTCCGAAACGGCGTCGCAGGCCCAGTCCGCGCTGCAGACGCTGAGCACGAGCACGCCATGGCTGGCCTTCAGCGGCATTCCCGCGCCCTACCTGGGGCTTTACTCGACCGTGGGCGCGACCGCCGCGCTGATCGCTCCCAACCAGACCTCGCTGGCGCAAACCTTCCCTTTCTCCCCGTCCCAGATTCTGCCTCCCGTAGCCACCACGAACCTCGGGATCTTCGGATACGACACCGACCCGAAGACCTCGAAGCTCGTGTTCGCCTCCCAGGCCCACGTCGGAGAGCTGAACACCTCGGTCAGCCCGGCGGGCTGGCGGCGGGCCGGCGCGATCACCCCCATCGGTCGCTACGCGTCCATGCTCGCGGGCGCCGGGCTGCAGAACGTCGATGGCGTGGAGTGGTACTTCCCGCAGCGCCTCACCGACGACACCGCGGCGATCGACCAGGGCAACGCCAACCCCGCCCAGAAGGTGCTCGGCGTCAAGGCGACGATGGGTCATCGCCTGCCGCGTCGGTTGCGGATCTATGCTTTCGGCGCCTACGGGGGAAAGGCGATCACCGCCGCCGCCAGCGCGCTGGCCCGGCAGTCCCGGATTCCCGCCTCGCACCTGACCCTCGTCAGCCGACAGGGAACCTACGCCCACAACGACCCGGCGGCCGCCTACCCTCACAACGCCTTCTTCAGCAATCTGATCCCGTTCCTAGGACGGATCTCGCGGCGCTGAAACTCCGCTTCACCTCCCCTTAACGGGGGTAGCCCGGCTCTACCAGGTAACCGAGCCGGGAGGCGTAGACATGTCGACAGCCGTTGGCGAGGCGGGCAGGCAGAGCACTGGAACGGCCGCGGGCTCCGGACTGCACCGCGACTTCGGACGGATCGCGCTGCTGTTCACATCGGTCGGCTCGGTGATCGGCTCAGGCTGGCTGCTGGGCGCGCTGAACGCGACCACGGCCGCCGGGCCCGCGGCGATCATCTCGTGGGTCGCGGGGGCGATCGCGGTGATGCTGCTCGCATTGGTATGCGCCGAGCTGGGCGGCATGCACCCCGTCAACGGAGGGATCGCGCGCTTCCCGCATTACGCCTTCGGAAGCCTGGTCGGCTTCGGCATGGGCTGGATCTACTGGCTCGGGTCGGTGACGCTCGCCCCCGTCGAGACCGAGGCCGCGCTTCAGTACGGCGATCACTGGACCAACAAGTGGTTCGGTTTCCATGTCGTCCACATGTCCGGCGGCCAGACGGTGCTGACCGGAGCCGGGTACATCGTGGGCGCGGCGCTCATGGCCGTGTTCGTGCTCATCAACCTGTGGGGCGCCAAACGCCTGAGCGAAAGCAACACCGCGGTGGTGTGGTGGAAGATCGC
>JBAPXO010000098.1:0-3880 GCA_049284255.1 Solirubrobacteraceae bacterium
GTTATGCACGCCTGCAAGCGCGTCTCCGAACGCCTCAAGGACGATCCACAGGCTGTTGAAGACGTTGACGCCCTGACCAGGCGCCTGGCCCGCGGTGACGTCGACCGCGACTATTGACAGACTTGCCTGTCGCCCTACAGCAACAAAGAACGCGGTATGTGCGAGCGATCTCGCACTTCTCCACAGCTTCTATTCGCTCTATGACTTCTACTTCCTTGGAGAACTAATCGTGAAGATCTCACTTGAGCGAGACGTCCTGCTCGCACAGCTGCAGACGGTCAGCAGGGTGGCTTCGACTCGGAGTGCGATCCAGGCCCTCTCCGGCGTCCAGCTTTCCGCCACCGAGGCCGGCTCCGAGCTTCGCGCCACCGACATGGACGTTGGTCTGCGAGTTCCGCTGGAGGCCCAAGTTGCACGCGAGGGCACGATCGTCCTTCCGGCCCGCCTGATGCTCGACGTCGTCCGCTCCCTGCCCGCCAAGGAGGTCTCACTCGAGCTGCGTTCGGCCGAACAGGACGTCGAGGTCGTGGCCGGCAACGCCACCTTCCACATCCGGACGCTGCGCGGCGAAGACTTTCCGCCGTTTCCCGAGCCCGAGCCCGATTCTTCGATCGAGCTTCCGGCCGACGCGTTTGTCTCGACCGCGCTCAAGGTGGCCGGATCGGCATCCCGGGATGAGACACGTCCCGTGCTGACGGGGATCCTGGTGTCGGCGTCGGATCGTGAGTTGCGAATGGTGGCCACCGACTCCTATCGCCTGAGCGTCAAGGAGACCGAGCTCGAGAGTCCGCTGTCGGCGGGCTTCGAGGTCAATGTCCCGGCCCGCGCGCTCCAGGAGCTCTCGCGGCTGGTCACTCATACCGAGGATGAGAAGTTGAGCGTCAGCGTGCGCCAGAACCAGGTGCTTTTCACACTCGGCCGCGTCGTCCTGTCCTCACGCTTGATCGATGGCCAGTTCCCCAACTACCGCCAGCTGCTCCCAGAGGCCTTCGAGCACGAGCTACGGCTGGCCGGCGCGGAGTTCACCGAGGTGGTGCGCCGGGTGAGCCTGCTGGCCCAGAAGAACGCTCCCCTACGTCTGGCCTTCGCCCCCGGCGAGCTCACCGTCTCGGCCCAGACGCCGGATGTCGGCGAAGCCTCGGAGGGCCTGCCCGTGGCCTTTCAGGGCGAACCGCTCGAGATCGGCTTCAATCCCGAGTTCCTGCGCGCCGGGCTCGAGGCGATCGACGAGGGCGACGTGCTTTTGAAGCTGATCAGTCCGCTGCGCCCGGGATTGATCGAGGCCGGTGACGAAAGCCGTTTCCGTTACCTGATCATGCCGATCAGGCTCAACGTCTAGTAGAGCGTTGGCTTGCGCGTACAGCGCGTCCATCTGCGGGACTTCCGGGGCTACGCCGACGCCGACGCCGGGTTCGGCCCTGGCCTCACGGTCATCACCGGTCCTAACGGAGCTGGCAAGACTAATTTGATCGAATCGCTTTACTTTGGATGTACGGGACGTTCGTGCCGGACTACCAACGAGCGCGAGGTCGTGCGCTTCGCCCAGGGCGCCACGCGCGTCGTCGTGACCGGTGAGGGAGAGGACGGACGCCACGAGCTGAGCGTGGGCTTCGTTCCCGGGGAGCCCAAGCGGATGCGGGTCGATGGGGCCGCGGTCGACCGCATGGTCGATGTCGCCGAGCGTCCTCTGGTCAGCGTCTTCCTTCCCGACCGTCTGGAGCTGGTCAAGGGCGCCCCCTCGCTGCGCCGCGCGCACCTCGATCAATTCGTGGGTGCGCTCTGGCCGGCCCGCGTCGCCGCCCGCCGGGCGTACGCCCAGTCACTGGCCCAGCGAAATGCCCTGATCACGCGGATCCGGGCGGGGGCCGCCGGGCGCGAGTCGCTCGCTACCTGGGATGCGCAGCTCGCACGCCACGGCATCGCACTGATGGCCGACCGCCGCCAGGCCGTGGAGGCGATCGCCGAGAGCTTTTCCAAGCGGGCTGGGGAGATCGGCCTGACGGGCGATCCCCTGATCCGCTACCGCCCGCGCTCCAAGGCCGACGATCCCGAAGGACTGCTTGCCGAGCTGCGCGACCGCCTGGATTCCGACCTGGAGCGTGGGTTCACGGGCCACGGTCCGCACCGGGACGACGTCTCGCTGCTCCGGGAAGGGCGAGAGCTGCGCACCTACGGCTCGCAGGGCCAGCAGCGTCTTGGCCTGCTGACTCTGCTGCTGGCAGAGCGCGAGGCGCTGGCGGCCCACCGCCAGACCCCCCCGCTGATGCTGCTCGATGACGTAATGAGCGAGCTCGATGGGGAGCGCCGCGCCGCGCTCGTGGCCCTCCTTCGGTCGGGCGGCGGGCAGTCGGTGATCACGGCCACCGACGCCGACCAGGTGCCTGGTGCGGATGATCCCGATGTGACGCGCATCGAGGTCCGCGGCGGAGTAGTCGTCACCGGGGCACCGGCCGAACCGGTGGTGGCGGCCGAACCGGTAGTGGCGGGCCAATGACCAAATACCGACGCAGTCCCCGCTCACTGGAGGCGGCGCTCGGCGCTCTCGCCGACGAGCTTGCGCCCGAGACCCTGCTCGCCGAGATCCAGCGCGTATGGCCGGCCACCGTGGGTCCGGCGATCGCCGCCCAGGCCCAGCCCACGGCCGAGCGCGGCGGCATAGTGACCGTGGCGTGCGCGGCGTCGGTTTGGGCCCAGGAGCTCGACCTGATGGGCCCGCAGATAGTGGACGGGCTCAATCGAGCGCTCCCGTCTGGCGCGGTCAAGCGGCTGCGCTGCGTCGCCGTCGGTCACGGCGCTTAGAGGTTGCTCGCTCGCTCGCGCCTCACGAGCGCGCGCGGCCCCGCCCTACGCGCGTAAATCCTGCCAGTTTGCAGGTAAAATTATGGCTCGGAGGGGGCGGTTTCGACCGGGCCCCCTGCTATAGTTACGTAAACCATTTCTTGACGCCCCGGCGCGCCTGGCGTGGCGCGGGACCGGGGCGTCTCAACGTCAATCGGAGGATCGTTGGCGAACGAAGACGGCACTCGATCGAGTGCCAACAATCAATCCAGCTACGACGCCCAGGACATCACGGTTCTGGAGGGGCTCGAGGCGGTGCGCAGGCGGCCGGGCATGTACATCGGCTCAACCGGCCCTCGCGGACTCCATCACCTCGTCTACGAGGTCGTCGACAACTCGGTCGATGAGGCCCTAGCCGGTCACTGCACCGCGGTCACGGTCACCATTCACCCCGACAACTCGGTCACGGTCATCGACAACGGCCGCGGGATTCCGGTGGCCACCATGGAGAAGGAGAAGCGCCCGGCCGTCGAGGTCGTGCTCACCGTGTTGCACGCCGGCGGGAAGTTCGGCGACGGCGGTGGTTACAAGGTGTCCGGCGGACTGCACGGCGTCGGCGTCTCGGTGGTCAACGCGCTGTCTGAGAGCCTGACGGTCGAGATTCGCCGCGACGGCTACGTCTGGACCCAGACTTATGAGCGCGGCAAGCCGCTCGGGGACCTGGAGCGCGGAGAGAAGACCTCCGACACCGGCACGACGATCAGCTTCCTGCCCGACGCCGAGGTCTTCGAGACGCTCGAGATCGACTTCAAGACGATCGAGGAGCGGATGCGGGATACGGCCTTCCTCACCCGAGGATTCCGGATCACCCTCATCGACGAGCGCGCCGGCGGCCACAAGGTCGAGTTCAAGTACGACGGAGGCATCGTCGACTTCGTCTCCTACCTCAACGAGAACAAGGAGCCGATCCACAAGAAGATCATCTCCTTCGAGGGCGAGAGCAGTGAGGGCGAGGGAGCGCTCGAGGTGGCCATGCAGTGGAACTCCTCCTACCAGGAGTCGGTGTTCTCGTTCGCCAACAACATCAACACGATCGAGGGCG
>JBAPXO010000099.1:0-5183 GCA_049284255.1 Solirubrobacteraceae bacterium
CTACTGGCGCGTGCGGGCCAACGACTCGGCCAAAGAGGGGCTCAACTGGTCGGCGGTCAACACCTTCACCCACCACCTGCCGGCTCCGACATCGTCGCCCACCAATCCGGCGAGCGGCAGTGGCCTGCCGCTTGAGGCGTGGACCCCCGTGCCCGGCGCCGAGTCCTACAACTGGTTTCTCGAGCAGCCAGATGGCACCACGAAGAGCGGATCGATCGACACCCCGTGGTGGACACCCATCTACTGGTACGGGACCGGAATCTGGCGCTCGCAGTTGCAGGCCGTGTATCCCGGTGGTGCCACGAGCGCCTACTCATCCGCGGTGAGCTTCGCCCACACGCTCCCGGCTCCGACCGGGGCGCGGGGAACCAAGTCCGCCAACCAGGTCGTGATCTCCTGGAGCCCGATCGACTCGATCGGCAAATACCAGGTGCAGCTCTCAACGACTCCGGGATTCGCGTCCCCGGTGGCGAGCACCTCGACTAAGAACACCGTTTGGGCGGCGCAGATCACCGCTGCGACCGCAAAGCAAAAGCTCTACTGGCGGGTGGCGGCGATCGACCAGTACAACAACGTCGGCGCCGACGCCAGCGGCGTCTTCCGCGCCCCTCCCAAACCCAAGAAGCACCACAAGGCCAAGAAGCACAAGAAGACGAAGAAGGGCCACGGCCACACAAAGAGCAAGGCCAAGAAGAAGGCCCCGCCCAAGAAACACCAGCCGACCCGCGTCAAGCCTCCGAGCGACGCCCTCCCCATCATCCACTGAGTCCACCTCGCTGACGGACGCACGGAGACGGTGGCTAGGCTGAGGTGCATGTTCACGAACATCCTCGTCCCGATCGACGGTTCAAAGCACGCCGAGCGGGCTCTCGCCGAGGCCATCGACCTGGCCAGCGGGGGGCGCGCCAAGCTCACCGTGCTGGCCGTGGTGCCGGATCTCTCGGCTTGGGTTGTCACCGGGGCAGCGGGTAACGAGAGCAGCATCGACACCTTGACCGAGCAGAGCGAGCAGACCTTCGAGAAGCTGCTCGCAGATGCCGCCGAGACGGCTCCCGCCTCGGTGACCGTGACCAAGCTGATCGCCCACGGGCAGCCCGGCCCGGCGATCGTCGACCAGATCCGCACCGGCGGGCACGACCTCGTCGTCATGGGCATGCGCGGCCGCGGCGACGTCAGGTCGCTGCTGCTCGGGAGCGTCAGCCACTACGTGCTGCACGCCGGCGGCGCGGCGACGCTCATCGTCCACGTCGACGAGCCGACGGCGCAGCCATGAGCGCCCTGCCCACCCGCCCGCTCGGCGCCTCGGCCCTGAAGGTCTCGGTCGTGGGCCTGGGCTGCAACAACTTCGGCCGCCGGCTGGACGTGAGCGGGACCCGCACCGTCGTCGACGCCTGCCTGGATCAGGGCGTCACCTTTTTCGACACGGCCGACATCTACGGCCGAGGCGCCAGCGAGGAGTACCTGGGCGAGGTGCTCGAGGGTCGCCGCGACCAGGTCGTGCTGGCGACCAAGTTCGGGATGGACATGGGCGACGGCAAGGGCCCGCGCGGCTCACGGGACTACATCCTCGATGCCGCCGAGGCGTCGCTCCGGCGGCTTCGAACCGACGTGATCGACTTCTACTGGTACCACCGCCCGGACGGCGAGACGCCGATCGCCGAGACGCTCGGGGCTCTCAACGAGCTCGTCCAGGCCGGCAAGGTGCGCGCGATCGGAGCCTCGAACTTCGATGCCGAGCAGCTGCGCGCCGCCGACGCGGCCGCTCGCGAGAACGGGCTGACCCCGTTCACGGCCGTCCAGAACGAGTACAGCCTGCTGGTTCGCGATCCTGAGCGCGACGTGCTGCCCGTCTGCCGCGAGCTCGGCCTCAGCTTCGTGCCGTACTTCCCACTGGCCTCGGGGTTGCTCACGGGCAAGTACCGCCGAGGTGAGGCAGGTCCCGAGGGCGCCCGGCTCTCGGGGCGCGATGAGATCGCCACCGACGCGCAGTTTGAACAGATCGACGCCCTCCAGCGCTTCGCCGAGGGGCGTGACATCCCGCTCACCGACGTCGCCATCGGCGCGCTGCTGGTCGACGAGACCGTGGCGTCGGTGATTGCGGGTGCGACGAAGCCCGAGCAGGTGGCCTCCAACGCCGCCGCCGCCCGCTGGCAGCCCAGCGACGACGACCTCTCCGCGCTGCGCGAGGTTCTCGGGCCGGTTCCCGCCGCCTAACCGGACGGCAACGCCCTGTCAGCCGCATCGGCTGATGCGGATACCTAGCCTTCAGAGCGTGCCCCGCACTTCAGGACCCAATCTGTGGCTGCGCCTCCCTCTGTGGGTGCGCTGGGCGATCTCGGGCGTGATCGCGGTCATCGTGATCGTCGCGCTCATCCTGTTCGTCGACCGTCACAACAACAACGACCTGGCGACGCTGAGCCCCGCCGCCAACGCACGGGCGAACCGTGAGGCCGAGATCGTGGTCAGTCAGGATCAAGCCCCCCACGTGCTCAAGCTGAAGGCGGGGGTCGCCGGCAAACAGGCATTCACAAAAGCGATTCGCGCGGCGATGACGCAGCTCCTCGCCAAGGGCCAGATCGACGGTCCGTTTGATCGCGTCAGCTGCCGGCACACCGGTTCGTCGCCCGGCCACACCCGGTATGCCTGCACGGGCAAGGCCGACGACGTCAACTACCCCTTCGTCGGCGTGATCGACGAACGGGCGGGTCAGATCACCTACTGCAAGCGCGACCCCCCACCGGTGCCCTCGGAGAACATCCCACTCAGCCCGCGCTGCCTGCGGTAGGCGGGCCCCCGGCATCCGGCGATCAGTGCCAGCTGACGGTGCCCCGGGCCCGCGAGTGTGGCGAGAACCGGACCACGATGACCCGCGCTCCCCGCGGGATGGCGAAACCGACGCACCCTGTCCGTGTCTCGCCGACCCCGATCAGGCTCTCGAAGTCGGTCAGCGGCGTCTGACAAACGCCGTGCTTGACGAACAGCGGCGCCGCCATCCCCGATGAGGGCTCGATTGAGACGTCGCCCGATGCGGTGCTGTCGTAGGTCTCGCCCCGGAGGTTGTGGACGGAGAGGAGCACGCCGACCGGGTGGGTCCCGGGCGGGCCCTGGGCCCCGGCGTCGCGCAGCGGGTCGAGGACGCGTGACACCCGCACCGACAGCGTCGAGCTGCCGGCGTGGACAAGCTGGGCCTGGCCCACCGGCACGCCCGGGCGTCTAGGTTGCCTTCCACCGGCGTTGGAGCTCGTCGTCTTCGTGGTGGTCGCATTCGAGGTCGAGCTCATCGTCGAGGCTGCCGTCGTCGACCCCCCAGAGCCACCGCACCCCGCCGCGAAGACAATCGAGATCGCCGCCAGCCCCGCTACCGCCGCCAGTCGGGCGCCCGTGCGCATCACTCCCCGTTCCCGCCGGCGCCGTCAGTCGGACTTCGCGGTAGTCGCCCCGCCCACCGGCAGCCGGCCGTCCAGCAGCCAGCCCCGCAACTCGGTGCGGCGGATCTTCCCGCTCACCGTCTTGGGCAGCTCGTCGACGAAGTGGATCTCACGTGGGTACTTGTAGGGCGCGGTCGAATTCTTGACGAACTCCTGAATCTCGAGGGCCAGCTCCGGGGACGGCTGGCGGCCGGCGGCCAGGACGCACACCCCGACCACGATCTGGGTGCGCTGGGGGTCCTCGCGGCCGATGACCGCCGCCTCCATCACCGCCGGATGCTCGACCAGTGAGCTTTCGACCTCAAACGGTCCTATCCGGTAGGCGCTGGAGGTGATCACGTCGTCGTTGCGACCCTCGAACCAGAAGTAGCCGTCCTCGTCGCGGGCTGCCTTGTCGCCGGTCAGATAGAAGTCACCGACGAACGCCCGCGCGGTGGCCTCGGGGTCGCCGTGGTAACCGGGGAACAGCCCGACCGGGCGGGTCGGGGAGTAGCGGATGGCGACGTTGGCGACCTCACCAGACTCCACGGGACCGCCGTGGTCATCGACGACGGTGACGTCCCAGCCGGGAACCGGGAGCCCCATCGAGCCAGGACGGACGGGTACCGATCGGTAGTTGGCCACCACGCACGTCGTCTCGGTCTGGCCGTAGCCGTCATAGACGGTCAGACCGCCCGTACCCTCTCGCCAGGCGCGGATGACCTCGGGGTTCAGCGGCTCGCCGGCGCTCGTGCAGTGGCGCAGCGCACTGAGATCGTGGCGTGAGAAGTCACCCTGCACCAACAGGCGATAGAGGGTCGGAGGGGCACAGAAAGAGGTGATCCCGTGGCGCGTGAGGATGCCGAAGATCGTGTCGGCGTCCGGGCGACCGAGGGCTACCTGGACGATGCACGCGCGCTCGTGCATCTGCCCGAACAGGCCGCCCCATGCCGCTTTCGCCCAACCGGTGTCGGTGACCGTCCAGTGCAGGTCGCCGGGACGCAGGTCATGCCAGAACCGAGCGGTGCCGACATGACCGAGGGCGTAGGCGTGAGGATGCTCGACCATCTTTGGATAGGAGACCGTGCCGCTCGTGAAATACAGGAGCAGCGGGTCATCGCGGCTCGTCGGGTCGGCAGGGGTCTCGCCGTCACCGGCTTGCTCGAGGGCGCCATCAAAGCTCGTCCACCCCGCAGGCGGGTCGTCTCCGACCGACAGGCGGGTGCGCAGTCCGATGTCCGCGGCGTCGACCTTGGCGGCGCCGTCTCGGTCGGTGACCGCGGCCACCGCGCCGGCGCTGCGCAGCCGGTAGGCGATGTCACGAGGGGTGAGCAGGTTGGGGCCGGGCATCGGGATCGCGCCGATGCGCATGCACCCGAGCAGCGCGGCGTACCACTGGGGGATCCGCGGCAGCATCACGAAGACGTGGTCGCCTTTGCCGATGCCGAGCTCGAGGAGCGCGCGGGCCGCCTGGCGGGATGCGCGCGCGAGCTCGGCGGCGCTCTGCAGGGCGACCACCTCGCCGGCGCCGTCGAGCGACAGGACCGCCGGATCACCGGGAGCCGACTGCGCCCACGAGTCGAGGATGGCGTGCACAGCGTTGAAACGCTCGGGGACCTCGGCGACGTAGCTCGCGTATTCGGCCGTGTAGTCCTGTAGCCGAGCTGGCGCGTCGCGCCCGGGCCGCTCGAGTGACTCCAGGACGCTCATTGGCTGCAAAATACCCGGTCGCGGCTTGCTCCCGTCCGGTGTAGGGGCGAGAATGCGCCCATAGGC
>JBAPXO010000100.1:0-2036 GCA_049284255.1 Solirubrobacteraceae bacterium
GAGCGAGCTGCCGTCGCCGAGCACCGACTGCACCCCCTCAGCCATGAACCCGCAGGCCAGGATGACATCGTCGACACCGTGGCCGCGCAGCCACTCGATCATGTAGGAGATGAAGGGCCGTCCGACGAGCGGGACGACCGGCTTGGGAACCGTGGAGGTCAGCGGCCGTAGACGCGTGCCCTGTCCTCCAGCGAGGATCAGCGCCTGCAACTCCGCGCCCGCGATCGCGATCGCCAGAACGTCCCGTTACTCGGACGCCCGGGGGTTTTGGCCCCGCCAAAACCCCCAAGCGAATCGGCTTGCCGATTCGCCCTCATCGCCCTATGCCCTCGTAGATGAACCCGGCGTCGATCACGGCGTCACGGTCGGCGAAGTTGCGCCCGTCGACGACGAGCCCCCCGGTCATCCGCTCCCGCATCGCGCCCCAATCAAGGTGCGCGAACTCCGGCCATTCGGTGACCAGGATGGCGGCATCGGCGTCGGCGACCGCGTCGAGCGCCGAATCGGCGAACGCCACGCCGGGCATCAGCTTGCGCGCCTCCTCCTCGGCGACCGGGTCATAGGCGCTCACCTTGGCGCCGTCGGCCTGTAGGCGAGCCGAGAGGACCAGCGACGAAGCCTCGCGCATGTCGTCGGTGTTGGCCTTAAAGGCCAGCCCCAGGAGCGCGATCTTGCGGCCCACCAGCGACCCGAGGTGCTTCTGAAGCTTTGAGACAACCCGACGCTTTTGCAGCTCGTTGACCTCGATCACCGCAGTCAGCAGCTGGAAGTGATACCCGGAGTTGCCGGCCAGCTGCTTGAGCGCCGAAACATCCTTGGGGAAGCACGAGCCCCCAAACCCGATCCCGGGCTTGAGGAAGTGACGCCCGATCCGCTGGTCGAGCCCCATCCCGCGCGCGACCTCGAGCACGTCGGCGCCCGTCTCCTCACAAACGTTGGCGATCTCGTTGATAAACGAGATCTTGGTGGCCAAAAACGCGTTGGCGGCGAGCTTGACCATCTCGGCGCTGGCAATGTCGGTGCGGATGACGGGGGCATCGAGGGGGTCATAGAGCTCGACCACGGCGTCCCCCGCCCAGCTGCCGTCGTCGCCGACGACCACCCGGTCGGGAGCCAGGAAATCCTCAAGCGCCGAGCCCTCCTTGAGAAACTCAGGGCACGACACGTAGGCAAACCCCTCCTTGCCACGCTCGCCGAACACGCGTTTGATCGATGTCCCCGTGCCCACCGGAACCGTCGACTTCATCACCAGCGCGTGCCGGTCAGAAGCCGGCATCGAATCCACAACGGCGTGGACCGCCGAAAGGTCGGCATCGCCCGAGTAGGTCGGCGGCGTCCCCACGGCCACGAACAACAGCCGGGCGTGCTCCAAAGCGGGAGCCAGCTCGGTGCCGAAGTGCAACCGCTCACGGTTGCGCGCCACCGAATCAGCGAGCCCCGGCTCGTAGATCGGGATCTCACCGCGTTCCAGGCCGGCGATCTTCTCGGCGTCAACGTCGACACACCACACCTCGCTACCGAGCTCGGCGAAGCCGGCAGCCGTCACCAAGCCGACATAGCCGGTCCCGATCACAGCGATGGGTTGACGAGGCGAGGACATGCAGCGGCGGAGGGTAGCGAGTGCTCGGGCCCGAGCGCCCTCTCAGCTGCGGTCAGCCGCCGGCCCGCGTCAGCGATGCCGCCATCGCCACCATCTGCGGGTTGGAGATACTGTCGGTGAGCGTGTTGGCGATCCAGTAGACGGCGTTCGGCGTGCGCCAGGCCACGGTCGTGAGCTTGCCTCCGGCCGCGAACAGCTCGAGCTTGCGGCCATTGACGACCTTCGTGCCAGACGGGTTGTCGAGCAGTGGCGGGTTCATCCAGGTCGTGCCCTGGACGCCGTAGTACTCGCCGACGACCGCGTTCTTGACGATCGTCATGTAGTACGCCTGGTGGACTCCGCCGTGCTGGTCGTGGAGGCGATATGCCCGCGGATAGGAAGCCGCGTACTCACTCTGGGGTTCCTGGCCGTCGTCGCAGTTGGCGGTCAGGCTCAG
>JBAPXO010000101.1:0-6733 GCA_049284255.1 Solirubrobacteraceae bacterium
ACCGGCAAGGAGACGACCTCGGTCTACGCCCGGGTCATCGACGAGCACCTGGACGACGCCTTCGACGTGATGGCCGACATGGTGTTTCGCCCCACGCTCGACGACATCGAGTCCGAGCGCGAGGTCATCCTGGAGGAGATCGCGATGTATGAGGACGACCCCCAGGAGAAGGTCTTCGACGTACTCGGGGAGGCCGTTTTCGGCGACGATCCGCTCGGACGGTCAATCATCGGACGAGCTCAGGTCATTTCGGAGACCCCGGTCTCGGAGATCGCGAGCTTCCACGATGCCCGCTATGACCCGGCGAACATCGTCATTTCGGCCGCCGGCGCCGTGGACCACGACGCGTTCGTAGAGCTGGCCCGGGCCCGTACCACCGCCTCCAACGGACCCGGCAGGCCTCGTCCGCTTGCTCCTGCTCCGCTCGGGCTCGCACCCGGGGCGACGCGGGGGTTTGAGCGCAAGGACACCGAGCAGTACCACGTGTGCCTGGGAGCCACCGGCCTTTCCCGCCACGATGATCGGCGCTTTGCCTTGCGCGTGCTGGACACCATCTTCGGGGGCACGGCATCGTCGCGGCTGTTCCAGGAGGTGCGGGAGCGCCGCGGGCTCGCCTACGCCGTCTACTCATTCACCAGCGCCTATCAGGACACCGGACAGGTCGGCCTGTACGTGGGAACCCGCGGCGACAATCTCGTCCAGGCGCTTTCGGTGGTGGGCACCGAGCTCGAGCGACTGCGGACAGACCCCGCCACCGATGACGAGCTGCGCCGCGCCAAGGAGAATCTCAAGGGCAGAGTCGTGCTCGCTCTCGAATCCACGGGCGCGCGCATGAACCGGCTCGGCTCGGAGATCCTGGCCGGTGCCCCGGTGATCGCGATCGACGAGGTCGTAGACCGGATCGACGCCGTCTCGCTCGCTGATCTGGCCGAGCTCGCCGGCGAGCTCTGGGCGCCCGAGCGCCTTTCGGCGGCCGGTATCGGCCCCGACGGCGATCGCTTCGAGGAGGCGCTGGACGCGGTCGGCCCGGCGCTGGCCGAGGCGCGATGAATGGCTGAGAGGATCCGGGTGGCGGTCGCGGGAGCGGCCGGCCGGATGGGGGAGACCACCTGCCGGGCCGTCGAAGGCGCCGACGACCTGGAGCTGGTGGCACGCGCGGATCCGGCGCTTGACAGCTCGGTCGCCGAGGCCCTCGAGCGCGAACCCGCCGTGCTGGTCGACTTCACCACCCCGGACACCGCGCTCGACAACGCCAAGCAGGCGGTAGCCGCCGGCGTGCACGTCGTGATCGGAACGACGGGATTCGATGCCGGCGCACTCCAGGGATTGGAGGGCGCGAACGTGTTCGTGGCCCCAAACTTCGCGATCGGCGCGGTGCTGATGATGCAGTTCGCCGCCGAGGCCGCCCGGCACATGGCGCGGGCGGAGATCATCGAGCTCCACCACGACGGCAAGGTCGATAAGCCGAGCGGGACGGCGGCCCGCACGGGGAAGCTGATGCGCGCCGCCGCCGGATCAGCGGGCTACGAGATTCCGATCCACTCCGTTCGCCTCCCCGGGCTCGTCGCCCACCAGGAGGTCATCCTCGGCGACGTGGGCCAGACGCTGACCATCCGCCACGACTCGATCGACCGTGAATCGTTCATGCCGGGCGTGCTCCTGGCGGTCCGTCGCGTCGGCAAGCTCACCGAGTCCCCGGTCGTGGGGCTCGAGAATCTCCTGTAGCTGTCTCAGGCCTCGCGCTGCGTGGCGGCGGCGATCGCCGCTCGGGTGAGCCCGACGTACCAGTCGGTGACGTCATCGCGCGCGACGTCGGGCTTCTCCAGCCACCAGTTGGCCAGCGACTCGCCGGCGCCAACGATGGCCTCGGCGACGCCCTCTGATGCCGGCGGCCGCAGGCCGGTCCACGCGTCGGTCCCCTCGCCCTCGAGCATCCGGCGCACCTCGTCGACGATCTGGGAGCGCAGCTCGGCGACCTGCTCGGCGAGCGGCCGCCGAGTGTTCATCTCCCGGAAGAGGACGGTCCAACCGTCACGGTGCTCCTGCACGAAGCCCAGGAACTCGGCAATCACCGCTCGCAGGCGGCCCACCGGGCCGACGCCCACCAGCCGCTGGACGAGCTCGGCGCCCGTGCGCTCGATATAGGCGACGTAGAGTCCCTCCTTGGACCCGAAGTAGGCGTAGAGCATCGGCTTGGATACCTCGGCGAGCTGGGCGATGTGATCCATCGATGCGCGCTCGTAGCCCGTTTCGGCAAACGCCTGACCGGCTACTTGGAGAATCATCTGCTCGCGCATGGAGCGCGGCATGCCACGCGTCCCCGCCCTACCGGAAGCCCGACCACCTGAGGCTGTTGCCTGTGAAGCCAAAACCGTGTAACAATCTAACGTGCCGGATATTACTCATGAGTAAATATGCCTGAACGCGGAGCCCGCCCCAACGTACATCCGATCCAGAGACGCGTGCTGGATGCGCTTGCGTCCCTGAGCTCGCCGCTGCTCGTCGACGATTATCTGGAGCTGATCAATCCGTTGTGGTCAACGCGAGAGCTCCGTGGCCGGGTGGAGTCGATCGACCACGAGACCGAGGACGCGGCCACAGTTTTGATCAAGCCCGGCTATCGCTGGGGCGGACATCAGCCCGGGCAGTACCTGCGGATCGGGATCGATATCGAAGGCGTGCGCCACTGGCGTGCCTACTCGCTGACATCCGATCCCGAGCGCGAGGACGGCCTCATCAGCATCACCGTCAAGAATGTCGACGAGGGCAAGGTCTCGCCCTATCTCGTCCGTCGCGGGCGTCCGGGGACGATCGTGTCCCTCGGAGGCGTGGAGGGCGAGTTCGTTCTGCCCGACAAGCTGCCCGAGAAGCTGCTCTTCATCAGCGCGGGGAGCGGGATCACGCCGATCATGAGCATGTTGCGCAACCTCGATCAGCGCGGCGAGCTCTCCGACGCGGTGCTCCTGCACTCCGCGCGCAAAACCGACGAGGTGATCTTCGGTGATGAGCTGCGCGACCTCGCCGAGCGCAACGAGAGATTCGTGCTCCATGAGCAGCTGACCGCCGAGAACGGCCGCATGGGTCCCGAGGACCTCGACAAGCTGTGCAAGGACTGGAAGGAGCGCGAGACCTACATCTCGGGCCCCAGCGACATGCTCGACGCCTTCGCCGAGGCCTACGAGAAGGCTGAGCTCGAGGAGCGGATCAACATGGAGCGCTTCCAGCCCAAGCTCGGGCTCGGCGACGGCGAGGAGGGCGAAGGGGGGACGATCAAGTTCCTTGAGTCCGACTGCGAGGCCGAATCCGACGGCTCCAAGCCGATCCTCGTCGCCGGCGAGGATGCCGGGCTCGACCTGCCCTACGGCTGCCGCGAGGGCATCTGCCACACCTGCGTAGGCGAGCTGCGCTCCGGCCGTGTACGAGACCTCCGTAACGGGGAAGTCTATGGCCAGGAGGGCGAGGTCATCCGCACTTGCATCAGCGCCCCCGAAGGGCCGATCGAGATCGAGCTATGAGTACCCAACACCAGGAGAGACGATGACGACGACCGCGACACAGAACGGCAGCGGGCCGAACTCGCCGGCCGCCGAGGAGAGCTCCGAGAATCCGCTGCACCGTCTCACGGACGAGCAGATCGAGCAGCTGGGCAAGGAGTTCGACGAGCTCCACGAGCAGGTCAAGGCCGACCTCGGTGACCGTGACGCCACCTACATCCGATCGATGATCGCCTTCCAGCGGCGCCTGGCCCTGATCGGCCGTGCCGAGCTGGTCGCCTCTCGCTGGCGCGTGCCGTGGGCGCTCGGAGCGGCCACCCTGGGGATGGCCAAGATCCTGGAGAACATGGAGATCGGCCACAACGTCATGCACGGCCAGTGGGACTGGATGAACGACCCGGTGATCAACTCACGGGCGTGGGATTGGGACACCGCCTCCACCGCCGAGGCCTGGCGCCACTCCCACAACTTCATCCACCACACCTACACCAACATCATCGGCAAGGATCGCGATCTCGGCTACGAGATCATGCGGATCGATCCGTCGCAGAGGTGGTACCCGTGGTACATGCTGCAGCCGATCTACAACATCCTCCTGGCGCTGCAGTTCGAATGGGGCGTGGCTCTCCACGACCTGGACTTCGATGCCATCCGTTCCGGCGAGAAGGACATGAAGCAGGTCCGCAAGGAGCTCAAGGGGATCGCCGGCAAGGCGCGGGCCCAGATCGTCAAGGACTACATCGCGTGGCCGCTGATCTCCGCGCTGATCATGACGGCGATCGAGGCCGCTGTGGTGAGCGCGAAGTCCAGCGACGTCGGCAGCGCCAACGGCGTCAACCGCCGCGCTCGGCGCGCGGTGCGCAAGGTTCGCAAGGTGACACCGGGGGTCAAGGCCCAGAACGTGGTTTCCGAGCTCATCGCCCGCCGGTCGTTCCGCGAGCCCTTCAAGCGCACCCTGCAGGCCAACCTGGTCGCCAACCTGATGCGCAACGTCTGGTCCTACGCGATCATCTTCTGCGGCCACTTCCCCGATCAGACCTATACCTTCACCCAGGAGGAGACCGAGGACGAGACGCGTGGCGGGTGGTACGTCCGTCAGCTGCTCGGTGCCGCCAACATCGACGGCGGCCCGATGTTCCACGTGATCAGCGGCAACCTCGGCTACCAGGTCGAGCACCATCTCTACCCGGACATGCCGAGCACGCGTTATGGGGAGATCGCCCCCAAGGTCCGCGAGATCTGCGAGCGCTACGAGCTGCCCTACAACACCGGGCCGTTTCACCAGCAGCTGGGCATGGTCCAGCGGACGATCCTGCGCCTCGCCTTCCCCGGAGGCAAGTCGCGGCCCAAGCCCGGTCCCTACGAGGGACCGATGGTCCGCGGCAAGGGTGAGCACGAGGCGCCCGAGCTGCGCGAAGCGGCGTAGCCGGATCCGGCTGGCGGTACCCCGGCGCTAGAGACCGCGCCGGGGCCGCGCCCGGTCGGCCGCCCACCTCCGATACGGTTCGCGACCGATGTCGATCGAAGTGACAGCCGTCCGGGGCCTGCGCCAGCTCAAGGAGTTCGTGGCGCTGCCCTACCGCCTACACGAGGGGACCCCTTGGATCCCCGCGCTCAAGCTCGAGCGCTACCAGTTCCTGACCCGCAAGCTCAACGCCTTCTTCAGCCACGGTGAGGCCGAGTACTTCCTGGCCCGGCGCGACGGCCGCGTGGTCGGCAGGATCACCGCCCAGATCGATTTCGCCTACAACCAGTTCCACGGCAGCCGCTGGGGGATGTTCGGCTTTTTGGAGTTCGAGGAGGACCAGGCGATCCTCGACGCGCTGCTGGCCGCCGCGGAGGCGTGGCTGCGCCTGCGGGGCTGTGACCGCATGGTGGGGCCGATGGACTTTCAGCTCAACGACGAGTCAGGGGTGCTGATCGAGGGCTTCGAGCTCGAGCCGCTGATCCGCCAGCCCTGGCATCCGCCGTATTACCAGCAGTTGTGCGAAGCCGCGGGGCTGTCCAAGGCCATGGACCTGCTCAGCTGGGACCTGTCGATATCGGATCGGGAGCGGATGAACCCGATCCTGCCGAGGATCTCCGAGCGCGCCAAGGACAAGTACGGGATCACCATCCGCCGCATGTCACGCCGGAACCTGCGCCGAGAGATGGACGAGTTCGCCAACGTCTACAACGCCGCCTGGTCGCACAACTGGGGCTTCGTTCCCTACTCCGAGGCCGATCTCGACGCCTACGCCGTCGACCTCCAGCTCGTGTATTCGCGTGACTGGTTCATGATCGCCGAGCAGGAGGGCAAGACCGTGGCGATGGCGATCACGATCCCCGACATCAATCAGGTCTACAAGAAGATGCAGGGGCGGCTGCTGCCGCTGGGCTGGTGGTACTACCTGATCCGGGGCCGGATCATCGACCGCCTCCGCGTCGGCTTCCTCGGGGTCCTGCCCGAGTACCAGCACACGGGCGTCGCCGCCGCCCTCTACCTCGAGCACTTCGAGACCGCCGGGCGCAGCCGCCAGAAGGCGGGCGAGGCAGGCTTCATCCTCGAGATCAACACCTCGATGAACCGGGGCCTTGAGGCCATGGGCGGCCGCGTGGTCAAGCGCTATCGCGTCTATGAGCGCCTGCTCGAAGAAACCGCGACGCCGTCCGCGCCCCTGCGATAATCGTGTCGATGCCAGTTGAGTTCGGCGCCATCCTGACGGCGATGGTCACCCCGTTTGACGCGCGCGGCGCGATCGACGAGGAGGCCGCCGTGCGGGTGATGAATCATCTCGTCAGCCACGGCTCCGATGGGGTCGTGGTATGTGGCACCACCGGCGAGGCCGCCACGCTCTCAGACGCCGAGCAGCTGCGGATGATCGAGCTCACCGTCTCTGAGCTCGGCGGTCGGGCGACGGTGATCGCCGGGGTCGGCTCAAACGACACCCGCCACGCTGTCTCGCTCACCGAGAGAGCGACCGCGCTCGGAGCCGATGGCCTGCTCTCGGTCAACCCCTATTACAACCGGCCCAGCCGGCGCGGCATCATCGCCCATTATCAGGAGGTCGACCGCGCCACCGAGCTGCCGATCCTGCTCTACAACATCCCGCAGCGCACGGGTGCCGACATGCCCAACGACCTGCTCGCTGAGCTTGCTCAGCTCGAGCACATCGTCGGGGTCAAGCAGGCCAACCCCGCCAACCTGGCGCCGGTCGACGGGCTGATGATCTACGCCGGCAACGACGACAATCTGGCGC
>JBAPXO010000102.1:0-2393 GCA_049284255.1 Solirubrobacteraceae bacterium
AATCTCGGGGTCATCGACTGGAACCCGTGGCCCGCGCGCGTCGCCGATCTCGATCACCCCGACGAGCTGCGCGTCGACCTGGACCCGACGCCCGAGGCCAGCTGGGATGACGTCCGCCGCGTGGCGCTGGTCGCCGGGGAGGTGCTCACGGATCACGGTCTGACGGGCTTTCCCAAGACCAGCGGATCCCGGGGGATTCACATCAACGTGCGCGTGACCCCCGAGCACGACTTCGACGAGGTTCGCCGGGCGGCGGTAGCCCTCGCCCGCGAGGTCGAGCGCCGGGCACCCGACCTGGCGACTAGCAAGTGGTGGAAGGAGGAGCGCCACGGGGTGTTCGTCGACTACAACCAGAACGCGCGCGACCGCACCGTGGCCTCGGCCTACAGCGTGCGCCCGACGCCCGACGCGCGGGTATCGACGCCGCTGGCCTGGGACGAGGTGGCCGATGTCGAACCCGGCGAGCTTCGCATCGATACGGTGCCGGCCCGCGTGGCCGCTCAGGGAGATCCGAGCGCCGACATCGACTCCCACGCCGGGTCGCTACGGGGACTGCTCGAGCTCGCGCGCGCCGACGAGGAGCGGGGGCTCGGCGACGCGCCGTGGCCGCCGCACTTTCGCAAGCAGCGCGGCGAGCCCAAACGGGTTCAGCCCAGCCGCGCCCGCAAGCCCTGACGAAGTAAACTAATTAGTTTACTCGGTGGGTGTGTTGGGGCGGCTCCCGGATGCTGCGATCAGCTCTGCATCTGCTCCAGGCGGCACTCGCGCGGAGGCTTGTCCTCGCGCCAGCGCAGGATCTTGGTGCCGTGGCGGATGCGTCCCTCGCTAGCGTGATCAAAGGTAACCTCGACGACGAGCTCGGGACGCAGGGAGATCCACTCCAGGTCCTTCTCGCTCTTCCACCGGCTCGGGTCCCCATGCCCGCGCTGGCCGGTCTCATACGGCCTGAGCGTGTCGACCAGCGCGCGCTTCTCGGCCGCTCGCAGCCCCGAGGAATGCCCGACGACGTGCAGCTGTCCGCCCTCGTCATAGAGACCGAGGATCAGGGAGCCGACGGTGCCCGCCTCCTTGCCTGGCCGGTATCCAGCGACCACGGCATCGATCGTGCGCACGCGCTTGACCTTGACCATTCCCTTGCGCTCTCCGGGCCGGTACGGGGCGTTCACGTCCTTGGCGACCACTCCCTCCCCGTGGGCCAGCCAGGGATCGGTGCCCTCGGGTTCCCGCGTCAGCGGCGTGAGCTCGATGTCGGTGGCCTGCGAGAACTCTTCCAGGGCAGCTCGGCGCTCCTCGAAACTCAACTCCAAAAGGGATTGATCGTCGCGAGCCAGCAGGTCGAAGGCGATGTAGCGCGCCGGCGTCTGCTCGGCCAGCAGGGCGATGCGCGACGCCGCCGGATGGATGCGCTGCTGCAACGCGCCGAAGTCCTGCAACCCGTCATCGGCATCGATCACGATCTCCCCGTCGACGACGTAGCGCCCGCTCGCAAACGAGAGCTCGGGGAAGTAGCGCCCCAACGGCTTGCCGCTGCGCGACTGAATCAGGAGGTCGTCGTCATCGACGAACACGATCGCTCTGAAGCCGTCGAACTTGGGCTCGTATGCCCACTGGGCCCCGAGCGGGAGCGCCTTGCTCGGGCGCGCGAGCTGTGGATCGATCGGGGGCTTGATCGCCAAAGTCACGATGGGCCCGATGCTATCCCCGATCGGGGGCGGCACGGCGTCTGGACCCCCTCCGGCGAACGCTACGATCAGGGCATGGCCGCTCCCGCCCACGCCACGGCCGCCGAGGAGGAGTACCTCGAATCGTTGTTCTGGCTCTTCGAGGCCCAACTGCCGATGACCGGGGCGAATTTGTCCCGGGCGATGCAGCTTTCGGCGCCTACCGTGCACGAGATGCTGGGACGCCTGGAGCGCGACGGCTACATCGCCCGCGGCGGCGGCCGCGCGATCGAGTTCACCGAGTCTGGGCGGCAGCACGCCGAGAACATCGTCAGCCGGCACCGGATGATCGAGCGCTTCTTGACCGACGTCGTCGGCGTTCCCTGGGATGACGTGCACGAGGAGGCCGAGCAGCTCGAGCACGCCATGACCCCCCGCTTCGAGGCTTACGTCCGGGCCGCCGTCGGCGACGCCAAGACCTGTCCCCACGGACATCCCATCAAGGTCGGAGAGCGGATCGACGGAGTGCCGCTGGCCGACTGCGAGGTGGGCGCCAAGGTGACGATCCTTCGGCTCGAGAACGAGGCCGAGGATCTGCTGCATTACCTCAAGGCGGCCGGAATCGAGCCCGGCAAATCCGGCGTGGTGGCCGCCAACGACGGAGAGCAGGTGACCGTCGAGAGCGACGGCCCGTCCACGGTCACCTACAGCGTCGCCGAGACGGTCTCGGTG
>JBAPXO010000103.1:0-1927 GCA_049284255.1 Solirubrobacteraceae bacterium
ATGTCGCCGTTGCCGTCTCCAGCGAGCGGCCGGTCGCTTTGATCCCGAACAAGATCAGCCCGCCCGCGATCACTCCTGAGGCCGCCATCACGATGAAGGCGCCGGAGAATCCCCAGGCGCTGTTGGCGCCGAGGACGATCAGGGGCGCGAGCGCGCCGCCGATGTGGCCGAGGCCGTCGGTGAGCGCCACTCCGGTGGCCCGGGCATTGGTCGAGAAGTGCTCGGCCGTGTAGGTGTAGAGCACCGGCACGAGCAGCCCAACCGTCATCGAGGCGACAAAGCCGAAGACGATGATGATCGTGGGAGACACGAATAGGCCGATCACCAGCAGGGCGATCGCCCAGGCGACGGCGACCGCGGCCGCCGTGTACTTACGCTCGATGCGATCGCTGAAGCGCGTCGTAGCGAGTGCGCCGACAAGGAAGCCGATGCCCGAGACGATTAGGTAGGTCGTGCTGTCGGCGAGGCTGTAGCCCTTGTCGGTGAAGAGCGTTGGCGCCAGCGTCAGCCACCCGTAGTTGCCGACGTAGTAAACGAACCAGATGCCGACGAACAACAGCAGGTGCCCGCGCATCGGCGGTCTGAGCAGCGCGCGCACCGGGAAGCGCTCGGCGGGCGGCTCCTCGGGGACTGGTTCGGGCTTGGGAAGCTCCTCGTCGTCGTCGAGTCGCTCGTTGGCCGTGTCCTCGGCCTCCTGCACGACCTCCTTGGCCTCCTCGGTTCGGTCCTGACTGACCAGCCAGCGCGGCGACGGCGGCAGTCCCCGGCGCATGAAGAGGATGGTGACGCCGCCGAGCGCGCCGATCGCAAACAGGATCCGCCAGCCTGAGGCGAAGTTCGGCACCAGCGCTCGGGCAATGAAGGGGACGACGGCGAACCCGGCATAGGCGCAGGTGGTTGCCCAGCTCGTGTAGCGCCCGCGCAGCGGTGCCGGTGAAAGCTCTCCGAGGTAGGTGGTCACGGCGGCGATTTCGGCTCCGATCCCCAGCCCCGAGATGAAGCGGAAGATGATCAGCTCGGTGACGTTGGTGCTCACCGCCGCCAGCACGGTGCCGATCGAGAACACGCTCACCGACACCACCAGACTCAGCTTGCGCCCCCACTTGTCGGCGATCTGGCTGTCGCCGAAGGCACCGATGATGTACCCGATCAGGCTGCTAGTCACCGACAGGGAAACCGTGCCCTTGGAGACATGGAACTGCGTGGCGATTACGGGCAGGGCGAACGAGATCGTCACGATGTCGAAGAAGGCGAAGAAGTAGCCCGCGCCGACCACCCAGAGCAGACGGCGCTCGTAGGGCCATACCGGAATCCGATCGAGGCGAGCCAGAGGATCGCGGTTACCTTCGCTTCGGGCGTGTTCGGACGAATGACTCATCGCTGCCTCCTCAAAGCCGGTGGCGGTAACTCGTGTCGAGCATCTCGGTCGCAGCCTCGGTGCCCATCCCGCTCAGGTGGTCGCCGAAGATCTCAGCCGCCGACGGACGCTCCTCTGTCGCCGGCCAGCTGTCGGGGTCCCACAGACGCGAACGGAGCAGCGCTTTGGCGCAGTGCAGAAAGGCCTCCTGCACCTCGACCATCAGGGAGACAGCGTCACCGTCGCGCACGACCGAGCAGTTGCCGTTGACGCGCAGCGTCTCTCCCATTCCCGGGATCAGGAACAGCAGTCCGGCGTGCGGGTTCTCGAGCACGTTGGCAAACGAGTCCAGCCGCCGGTTGCCGCGCGCGTCGGGGATTCGGAGTCGGTGCTCGTCGAGCACCTCGACGAAGCCGGTCTCCCCGCCTCGAGGAGAGACGTCGCACGAACCGTCGGCTCCGGCCGTGGCCAGGAGCAGAATCGGTGATTGCGCGATGAACCCGCGGCAGTGGTGGTCGAGCCGATCTAGCTGCTTGTCGAGCACCCCCTGCGAGGGCGGTCGGTATGACC
>JBAPXO010000104.1:0-1968 GCA_049284255.1 Solirubrobacteraceae bacterium
CAGCACCGGACGCCTCTATCTGGGCAGCGCTGACCGTGTTGCTCGTGTCCTGCGAATCATCGACCCCGACGAACTTGGTCAGGGTGTAGGTCTGCCCGGCGGTGACCGGAAAGCTGACCTGCTGCCCGACGCTCTGGTTCACCGTCTGGTCTGACTCGGTGCTCGGCGCGGAGATGTTGGGGCCGGTGGTCAGCACGTCGGCCTCGGTGGCGGCGATTCCGGTGCCCAGGGCCTGGACGGTGACCTGCTGGTGGCGGGAGGCCAGGTTCCAGCCCTTGGCGACCTGCGCGGTGAGCACCGGCTGGCTCTTGGTCGGTTCGTTCTCAGCCGTGCCGTCGATCAGATCCGAGACCGTGGCGGTCCCCGTCCATTGGGGGACGATCACGAGCTGTACTACCCCGACGTGCTCGCGCGCGCGGTCGGTGAACACCTGATAGCTGAGGTTGGTGACGTGGCCGTCCGGCGCCTTCCAGCGCGCACTCGTCGAGATCACGCCCGTATGCAGGTCGATCGATTGGCGCCAGTCGGATGTCTTCCCGGCCTTGGTGGAGAAGGTCGCGCCGCCGTCGGAGAACCCCAGCGTCGACCACGTCGGAATGCTGGCGCGCTGCTGCACGAGCTGTGACTTCTTGCCCTTGGAGGGCTTGGCGTAGAACCCGGCGAGCTCTGACTGTGCTGGGACGGTGCCGCCCGCATAGCCCTGACCCGAGGGCGGGACCCTGACCCCGAGCAGCCCGTTGCCGGTGAACGTCGGCGCGTAGGTGGAGCCGGTCTTGCGTGCCGTGAGGACAAACGACCCGCCGCTGGCGCTCGCCACACCACACGGGATGGCGACGATCGCGATGGCCAAAGCCGCACAACCTGCACCGAGCCGCGCGCGAACGCTCATGATCTCTCCTCCTCGCAATGAAACCGGCCTGCGCTTAAGGATTCCGCGCCCGTACCGGGCGCAAACCCGAGACCGTTCAGTCGCGCAGCGAACAGGCCGCGCGGCGGTGCTCGCGCATCGTCTCGGCGCCGTCGGTGCCCGGTTGGCGGCCGAACCCGCAGTACATGGCGACCCCGAAGTCGCGAAGGTATTTGCACGCGGTTGCGTGCCGGCGCTTGAGCCCGGGCACACCGTCGATCGGCAGGACGATCCCGAGGAAGACCCGAGCGTCCTCGGGTGCCAGCTCCGCCAGCGGGGCGAAGAAGGCCTCCTCCTCGCTGCGCAGGTACCGCGGGCCGGCCAGGTGGATCCAATCGACCCGGCGACCCGAGTTGGCGATCGCATAGTTGGCCATGCCGACGATCACTCCCATGTCGCGGGCCTCGTACATGGGCCACTCCGGGAACGTGCCGTAACAGAAGTGGTAGCCCACGAGGACCTCCTCGGGGATCTGGGGGGTCAGCTGGCCCACGGGTCCAGCGAACCGCTCCCAGGCGCCCTGCCCGGTCCAGGCCAGCACCCCCTCGATGTCGAGCGTCTCGTAGGCGAGATCCCACTGAATCGCGAGATCGGAGGGCGGGATCTCGGTCGTGAGCCGGGTCAGCTCGCGGCCCGCGAGCTCGACGAACCCCCGCTCGGCAATGGGGTAATCGGCGGCGAAGTCGGCCTTGAAGCCGTTGAGCGCGCTCGAGGGGAATGGCAGGCCGACCTGGAAGCGCAGGTGCGCGGGGATGACCCCGTCCGCTCGCAGCACGCGGAACCGCTCGTAGGAGGCCAGCGCGGCGTCCACGCGCGGCCACGACTCCCATCGCAGGTCGTCGATCCCATCGCGCAGCTTGAAGACCGGCGTCTCGTAGGCGTGGCGGGGGATACCGTTCGGGGACTCGGTCTCGGAGACGGTCTGGACGTCGGGATGGGGCCTGACCAGCGCCTCGCGCTCATAGCCCACCCAGGCGCGCCGTGGTCCCGTCTCCCCGTCGGGGAGCGCGAACACGAGGTCGCCGAAGAACTCGGCCCCCGATCGCAGCGCGTCCTCGGTG
>JBAPXO010000105.1:0-2625 GCA_049284255.1 Solirubrobacteraceae bacterium
GCATAGACGAAGGTCCGGACCAGGCGCTGCGGGCGATCGACCTCGCGATACACGCCATGAAACGTGTGCTCCTGGCCATCCGGCGCGCGTTGCACGAAGCGGTAGCTGCCCCCGGCGCGCGGATCGCTCTCGCAGATAATCAGCTCGAACTGGCGCGGGCCCCACCAGTTGCGCAGATGCTCGGGCTCGGTCCACACCGCGAACACAAGGTCGGGTGGCGCATCGACGAACCGTCGGAAGATGACCGCGGGCTCGCCTGATGGAACCTCGATTTCCAGCTCCGTGCCGGTCATGAGCCGTCCTCGCGGCCTTGGAGATCATCCAGGTACGCGCCGAGCCGTTCGAAGCTCTCCTCCCAGAACTCCCGGTAGCGCTCGAGCCAACTGCTCGCCTCTCGAAGGCCGTTCGAGGAGAGACGGGCCGGGCGCGTCTGCGCCAGACGACCACGTGTCACCAACCCAGCTTGCTCGAGAACCTTCAGGTGCTGCGAGACGCCCTGGATGCTCATCTCAAAGGGGACCGCTAGCTCGTTCAGCGTTGCCTCCCCGGAACGCAGCCGGTCGAGCATCGCGCGGCGGGTCGGATCCGCGAGCGCAGCGAAGACGCCGCTCAGCTCATCTGGGGTCGGGGTCATCAAGCAGTTACTTTATCAAGCGCTTGCTTGAATGCATCTCTTGGTCGTCCTGCTGCGAACCCACGGGGGGTCGATTGCCTCCCGCCACTCTCATCGAGGCCGATGTCCTGGACTTGCGCGGGTGTGATGCTCAATCTCCTCTCTCAGAGGTGGGGCGAGTGCTCAGCGCCCCAGGATTTGGCGCGCGGCTTCCACGGCCGGCCGCGGGTCGCCAGCTTGCCGTGCTGTGGACATGAGTGCCATGAGGGCGGCCACGTGCTGGTCGAATGCCCGGCGGCCGTGTCGGCTGAGGCTGGCTGAGGTGCGCGGGCGCTTGGCGATGAAGGTCCGGCGGATCTCGACGTAGCCAGCCGATTCAAGAGTGGATAACTGTTTGGATAGCGCTGAGTCGGACATGCCAAGCTCGTCGCGGATGTAGCTGAAGTCGGCCCATTGCGTCGCTGCGAGCAACGAGACGATCGCCAGCCTCGTGGGTGCGTGAATCAGCTCATCGAAGCGAGCTGTGGTCATGGGTTCTGAGTCCCCGCCTGCGGTGCGTCGTCGCTGATTCGCTGCCGGGCGTTGCTCAGCATGAGCGCGCCCAGGTACCGGTTCACGAGTGGTCCGGCGATCACGGTCACGGCTGCCCCGGCGGCGGTGGCAATCGTTGCCGAATCGGGGTCGTGGGCCGCGCCCAGGATGGCTGCTGTGGTCACGATCGCTACGTCGACGAGCACGATCAAAGCGAATATCGCGGCGGCGCCACGAGCACCAGGCTCCGCGGAGCTGTGCACCTGGACCCGACGGCGCACGGCCGGAATCGTCCTAGCGGTTAGCCCTGCCATGACGAGCACGGCGAGCGGGATCGTGATGGCCTGCGCGGCGGTACTCCCGTTGTCCCGGGCGAGCCCGATGGCGACCATCCCGGCCGCCATGACCCACCAGTACCAGACCGGTACGAGCACCGTCTTGATGACGCGTTCCTGCCGGCGCTTGATCTCGGCCAGCGCGGCCGCCGCCTCGCCGCCGCACCCCCCGTGGCCGGCTGGCTGACGTGGCTGGGTATGCATGGCTCCTCCTCGGTGGAAACTACTTTCCTGCTAGGAAAGTAGCACTCGCCTGCTAGCTAGGCAAACGCCGTTTATCCCCCGGCCGCCCAGGCGTTTGCCCGGCGGGTCGCCGTCTAAAGCTGGGGCACCCGCAAGCCGCGTCCCGATGCGCACACCGGCCGCACAGACGGCTCCCACCACAATGGCCAGCACAGACACACGATGGACCCCACGGCCGTATCACGTGATGGCGCGTACCCTCCGCAACCACCGATTGCTCTCGGCGCGCGCGAGCTTACCGCCGGGTTCGGTTCACGACGAGGAAACCCTGAACCGCTGAGCGGGCTAACGCTTCTGCGTGCGTCAGCGTGCAGCACACATGTCGGTCTCCGTGCGGACCGAGACCTGCATTCGTGTTGCGACACAACTCGGTCGCGACTCGCCAAGAGACACGGTTTGCGCGGAAGGCGAGCCTTGCGGTTTCCCGCCCGAGACCGCCTCCGAACTGGCCGGCGGACGCTCCTCAGGATGCCTGCTGCTCGCCGAAGGAGGGCCCGCGGATAAGGATCTTTCTAACGCTCTTTGCTTTCGCGTTGGCCGTACTCGGCTCAGTCCGCAAAGACTAGGCTTGTGAATATGGGAACGCGGCCGTCGCGAGAAACGCTGTCCTCAATGCTGCGCAGCCACGGAGAGGATGACCTCGCGGAGCGGGCACCATCGTTCACGGATGACGAGATGGCACGCATCGGGACGCTCTGCGCTGGCATCACTCCAAGGCAGAGATCGAGAACTTTGGACTGAGCCGGGAGCCTGATGCAAGGGAGCGTGAGATCGATCGATCGCTCCGGCTTCACGCCGCGGAGCGAGAACGGCCTGGCTAGCTCACCTCACGCGAAGCCACTGTGATCGGGAAACGACCGCAGGTCGCCGAACGCAGGGCCCTGGGGCGGTTTAGTGGTACCA
>JBAPXO010000106.1:0-8942 GCA_049284255.1 Solirubrobacteraceae bacterium
GCCTCGGCCTGGCTGGGCGACCCGGCGAAGGGCATCACGACGCTCACCGGCGGCCTCACGGCGCGCTCCCGGCCGGCGGCGGGTAGGCCCTGCGCATCCGGGCGAGCAGGATTCGTGCCTGGCGCAGCTCCGCCGGGTGGGCGAAGCCGGTGGCCAGGAGCACCGGCCCGATCGCCGCGAGCACGGCCAGCCGGCTCAGCAGGCCGACGGCGCCGTGGGTGGGCAGCAGCAGGTTGCCGGCCACGGCCAGCCCGCCCATGACGACCACCATCTGGGCGAGGCGCAGCCACTCGAACGACACCAAGAAGACCCGGCGGGTGAGGACGTGCATGAAGCCCAGCATCACGACGTAGGCGCCGCACAACGCGATCCCCGCTCCGGCTATACCCAGCGGGGGGACGAGCAACAGGAGCAGAACGACGTTGGCGGCCAGACCGGCGAGCGAGGCGGGGAAGTTGCGGGTGGTGACCTTCGCGCGGCCGGCAATCACCAGGAACACCACCCAAAGCCCGTACATCGCCCAACCGAGCGCCACCCACGGCAGAGCCTTGTAGGCGTCGTAGAACGAGGGGGCCGCCAGGAGGCGCAGCACCCAGCGACCGAGGAGCGTCAGGCCCGCCACCACCAGGCCTGAGACCAGCAGGTAGTAGGTCGTCACCAGCCCGTAGAGGCGACCTGCCTCGGCGTCATCGGAGACCGAGTAGGCCAGCGGCGGCCACGCGTACTGAAACGCCCTGACGATGAAGGCGACGGCGCCGGCGAGCTTGACCGCGATCGAGTACAGCCCGGCCATCGATGCGCTGCGGTGATGGAAGATGTAGTACCGGTCGACGATGCTCAGCAGGTAGACGGACGCCTCGGCCGGCACCGTGGGCAGCCCGAACCGCATCAGCTCCCCCATCTTCTGCACCCCCGCGCGCCGCGGACGCAGACGGTGGCGAAGCGCGAACCAGAGCGCGATCAGGATCACGGTGGTCGCGGCGTAGTTGCCCAGGAGCAGCCCGCGGGCTCCCTCGCCGCGTCCGACCACGAGCACCAGCGAGGCGCCGACCGTGAGCAGGACGTTGGTAAGCGAGGCGATCGCATAGAGCCGCAGCCGCTCGTCGACGCGCAGCAGGGCATACGCGAGCTCGAGGTTGGTGAACGACCACAGGCCGAGGACCGCGATCCGGAAGATCGCCGGATCGTGGTAGCCGAGAACCACCTTGCTGAGCGGGTCGGCGAAGATCACCAACGGGATCGATGCCAGCGTCGTCGTAACCACCAGCAAGGCGATAGACCGTCGGGCCAAGGCGTCGCGCCGGTCCTGATCCTCGTCGCTGAAGTAGAAGCGCAGGAAGGCCTCGATGATCCCGAAGCGCACGAGGATGCTGATCAGGATCACCCCGTTGGCCAGCAGCTCGACGACTCCGTAACCCGCGGGGTCGATGTACCGCGTGTACACCGGCAGCAGCAGCACGGCGATGAACTTGGAGACGACGTCCGCGACCTGATACGCGGCCAGCGATGACACCAGGCGCTTTAGGTAGCCCGTCACGCGGCTAAAGGTACGCGCTACGTTTGCGCCGTGGTCGCCGGCTCCGAGCGCCACGCACGCGGTTTCGGGCCGACCAGTATCGAGGACCGAAGTGGTCCGCAATCGCCGTTAGCGTCTGTTCGGCGATGAGTTCTTCTGACTTCACCGATCTGAGATCGCAGCGATGCTGAGTACACCAGGCACAGGCGACGGAGCGCCCGCCATCGAGGCGCGGGCCCTGCGGCGCTCGTTCAAAGGCGGGATCGAAGCCGTGCGCGACATCGATCTGGCGATCGCCAGAGGCGAGGTGTTCGGCTTTCTCGGCCCCAACGGCGCCGGCAAGACGACAACCGTGCGGATGTTCTGCACGCTGCTGCCCCCGACCGCCGGCACGGCGACCGTGGCCGGCCTCGACGTCACCTCCGACGGGGCCGAGGTCCGCCGGCGGATCGGCGTCGCGCTCCAGGAGATCGGGCTTGACCCGGTGCAGACCGGGCGTGAACTGCTCGAGCTCCAATGCGGGCTGTACGGCATCACCGGGCGCCGGGGGCGTGAGCGCGCCCAGGAGCTGCTCGAGCTCGTCGGGCTCACCGATGCGGCGCAGCGACGCACCAAGACGTACTCCGGGGGAATGAAGCGCCGCCTCGACCTGGCCAGCGCACTCGTTCACTCGCCCGAGGTCCTGTTCCTCGATGAGCCGACCACCGGCCTCGATCCCGCCTCCCGCGTGACCGTGTGGGACGAGGTGCGCCGAATCAACTCCGAGGGGACGACGGTGTTCTTGACCACCCAGTACCTCGAGGAGGCCGACCAGCTCTGTGACCGGGTGGCGATCATCGACGACGGCCGGATCGTCGCCGACGGCACCCCGGCCCGCCTCAAGGCCGAGATGGGCAACGACGTCGTCTCGCTGTCGCTTGACGGGTCTGATCCCGCCGCCACCGAGGCGGCGCTGGCCGAGCTCCCGGGACTCGAGCGCGTCGTGGTCGAGTCCGAGGCGCTCGCCCTCTACGTCGAGGACGGCGCCGGCGCGATCCCCGAGATCGTTCGCCGCCTGGATCGGGCGCAGATCCAGGTGGAGTCGATCGCGGTCGCCCGCCCGACGCTGGACGACGTGTTTTTGAAGGCGACCGGGCGCCGGCTCGAGGGCCAGCAGGCCGGCGGCGACCAACTCGAGGAGGGTTCGGCATGACTGAGGTATTGCTGCTCGGGCGCCGGGCGGTGCGTGAGGTCGTGCGTTATCCCGAGGCGACGATCCCGACGCTGTTCATCCCCCTGTTCTTCCTGGCGGTCAACATCGGCCAGGTCTCAAAGACCTTCCCGAGCACGACGCCGTTTCTCAAGGGCGAGGGCTACGTGGCCTTCCAGCTCCCGGTGTCGATGATCTTCGCGACCGCGACCGCCACCTCGGGGCTTGCCCTCGTGACCGAGATCGACCTCGGCTATTTCGACAAGCTCCTGGTGGCCCCGATCCGCCGCTCCTCGATCATCTTCGGGCGCCTGACCGCGGACCTGGTGCGGGGCATCGCGGCGTCGGCCCTGGTCCTACTAGTGGGCATCGCCTTCGGCGCGAGCATTCGCAGCGGTGTCCTGGGAGCGATCGTGATCGTGCTCCTATCGGCGTTCTTCGGCGTCGCCTACGCCGGCTTCGCGATCCTTGTGGCGCTGCGCACCCGCAACGTCCAGGCGACCCAGTCGAGCTTCCTCCTGTTCTTCCCGCTGCTCTTCCTCACGCCCAACTTCGTGCCTTTCGATCGGCTGTCTCCGCTGTTGAACACCCTGGCCCACCTAAACCCGATCAGCTACGTGATCGTCGGGCTGCGCTCGCTGGTCATCGACGGTTGGGTGGCCGGGCAGGTCGCGGTCTGCGTGGGGGTTATCGTCTCCCTTGGGGCGGTGCTCACGGGTCTGTCGCTGCGCACGATCGCCACCTACGACCGCTGACCCGGTGGTCGCGGTCCTCCCGCGCGGTCCCCTCGGCGCCGAGCCACCAAATCACCAACACCCCGCCCTTCCCAAGGGGGTGTGGGATTTCCGGTCCGCGTATCGCCGCATCCGTCCCACACCCCCGATCCCGCGCCGAGGTGCGGGCGGAAATGACCCTCTGGCACAATCCCGCCCGTGCGGATAGCCGTGATCGGAGCATCGGGATGGTTGGGAGGCGCGGTCGCCCGCGAGGCGCTCGCTCGCGGCCACGAGGTCACCGGCATCGTCCGCGACCCCGGCCGGCTGGCGGACGCGCCGGAGATCGTCGCTGTGAAGGCCGACGCCACCGACCCCGCCGCCATCGGACCCGCGATCGCCGGTCACGACGTCGTCGTCTCCTCGGTGACCGATCGCAGCACCGCCGACCGGAGCACGATCCCCAAGGCGGTCGCCGCGCTCATCGAAGCCGTGCCGGCGGCCGGAGTCCCTCGGCTTGCCGTGATCGGAGGCGGTGGCAGCCTGCACGCCGAGAACGGCGAGCGGCTGGTTGACCAGCCCGGGTTCCCGGAGGAGTACAAGGCCGAGGCACAAGCGGGAGCCGAGGCGCTGGATCTGCTGCTGGCGGCACCGCCCTCGCTGGACTGGACCTTCCTCAGCCCACCGCCCGCCAATCTGACCCCGGGTGAGAAGCGCGGCGGCTACGTCGTCCGCGATGACGACAAACCAGTCACCGACGCGTCAGGCGAGAGCGCGATCAGCTCCGGTGACCTCGCCTCGGCCTTGCTCGACGAGCTCGAGCGCCCGCAGTTCAGCCGCCGCCGCTTCACGGCCGGCTACGCCTAGGGGCCGGCCGGGGCAGCCCGGCCCCCGGCTCCCACGCCGTTCCTCAGCCGAGCTGGGCGCCGACCCCCAGGCCGTGGCTCAGTCGAAGTAGTGGCCCGTCTCCACGTCCTCCACCCAGCCGGGATGGGTCGGCTCCCAGCCCAGCACCTCGCGGGTCTTGTCGTTTGAGGTCGGGTTGTCAAAGCCGGCGAAGGCGGCGAGAAAGCCGAGGTACTGTGGCGCCTCCTCATCCGTGATGCTCTTGGTCTCAACTCCCAGCTTGCCGGCGATCGTCTCGGCGATCACCTTGCGCGGAATGCCCGTGTCCCCGACGCCGTGGAAGGTCGAGCCGGCGGGCGCCTTCTCCACCGCCAGGCGGTAGAGCGACCCGATGTCGTAGGTGTTCGCCGCTGGCCAACGGTTGCTGCCGTCGCCGGTGTAGGCGGCCGCGCCGTTCTCACGGGCGAAGGCGATCAGAGCGTGCGTGAAGCCGTGATGATCGAGGTCTGAGTGGACCATCGGCGCGAGCCGGACGACCGAGGAGCGCACGCCCTGCTGCGCCAGGCCCGTCACGTAGTTCGCCGCGTCCGTCCGGGGCCCGCCGCCGGACTGATCGTCCTCGGTGCCGAAGCGGCCGGTGATCCCGGCCATGGCGAGCATCAGCGTGCCGCCGGTGGACACGAAGGGCTTGTCGGTGCCGATGAGGGCCTCGCCGATCGCCTGTGTGGCCGCCATGTCGGAGTCGACCGCGCCCATGAAGTCGCCCGTGCGCATCGCCTCGTGCTTAAAGGCGAGGTGGACCACTCCGTCGGCCTCAGCGGCAGCGGTCCTCAGGCCATCGAGATCGTCGAGATCGCCACGGCGCACCTCGGCGCCGAGCGTGTCGACGGCCTCCGCGGATGCATCAGAGCGGGCCAGGCCCACCACCTGGTGGCCGTTGTTGAGAAGTTCGGGGATGACGGCGGAGGCGATGTGGCCCGAGGCGCCGGTTACGAATACACGCATTGCAATCTCCAGTAGGTAATTGGGTATGTCACCTGGTGTCATCACGATAGCACTCGGATGTCACTTGGTGTCATGAACTACGCTCTGGTGGGATGACCCGCTGGAAACCAGACGCCGAGGGCCGCCTGATGAGGGCGGCGATCGAACTCTTCGGCGAGCAGGGATATGAGGCGACGACCGTCGCCGAGATCGCCGAGCGCGCGGGGCTGACAAAGCGCACGTTCTTCCGTTACTTCTCCGACAAGCGCGAGGTGCTGTTCAGCGGCAGCCAGGAGCTCCAGCGCCTCTGGCTGCAGGGGGTAGCCGCCGCCCCAGGCGATGCGACTCCACTCGCGGCCGTGGCGGCCGGGCTCGATCCGGTCGCGGAGATGTTCGCCGAGCGCCACGACTTCGCCCGCATCCGCGCTCAGATCATCGAGGCCAACCCCGAGCTGCAGGAGCGTGAGCTGATCAAGCTGCAGAACCTTGCCGGCGCCATCAAGGCCGCGCTGGTTCAGCGAGGCGTTGGCGCAAACGAGGCGATCCTCGCCGCCCAAGCGGGCGTGACCGTGTTTCACGTGGCCTTCGCCCACTGGGTGGAGCAGGATGACCCAAACGCCTTCCGGCGGCTGATCGACGAGTCGCTGGAGGACCTGCGGTCGGTGACCGCCCACTAGTCCCCCGCGCTCACGACGCGCTACCCGACGGTCACCGCGGCCGACGGGTCAGACGTCGGGCTCGGCGGCAGCCGTGCCGGAGAAGTGGCGGTGTTGCACGCCCGGTCGGTCAGCTTCAGCCCCACCACGTAGCGCCCGGCGGGCGCGGGGGCCCCGCCCTGGAGGGTGCCGTTCCAGCTCGAGTGGCCGGCGCGCGAAGTCGCCTCGTAGCTCTTGACCAGGCGGACCGACCCCGAGGCCTCCACGCGGTAGATCAGCACGCGCGGGCGCAAGCCCTTGTTGCCGGTGTAGCTGATCGTAACCGCGCCAGCGCCGGCCTTGCTGATCGTCTGCGGCGTGACGCCGGTGAGCACGAGCGGAGGCGGCTTGGTCTCGACCACCACCGGCTCAGCGCCGGCGCTGTTTGCGATCAGCAGCGAGCGGCCCTGGTGGATCAGCGAGACGCGGATGTAGTAGGTGCCGTCGGGGGCCACCGACCCGTTGTCCTCGCGCCCGTCCCAGGTGAATGAGCTGCGGACCTTCTTGCGTAGGTGGCGCCCCGAGGCCAGGGTGTCCACGATCACACCATTTTGATCGACGATGTAGACGTCGACGTCGTCGGTGCGGTGCAGCAGATAGAAGGAGATCCGCATCCGCTTGAAGCTGACTCGCGAGGTCCCAAGCCGGGTGTAGACGACACAAGTCTTCCCATCGACTGGGTTGATGTGAGAGGGCACGGGCGCCGGATCGCCGGCCACCAGCGGCGTTGTCACCTTGAGATGCTGGGTGACGAAGAACGCCGCCACCGTCGCGAGCACCAGCGCGACGAACGCCGCGACCGGCAACCGCCTCACAGCGGTACCACCGCCGTGTTGGGGACCTCGAAGTCGTGGAAGGCGTCGAGGCCGCGAGGATCGTCGGCGCACAGCATCACTCGGATGCTGCCGCCGTGGCAGACGACGAGCGCCGGCAGCTCCCCCCTGCCGTGGATGTCGTGCAGCGACGCCGTCACCCGCTCCTGCTGCTCGAGCAGCGACTCCCCGCCCGGGAAGCGGAAGTCGGCTCCGCCACGCATCCAGTGGGCATAGAGCTCAGGCTCGGCGCGTTCGACCTCTTCGAACAGGTATCCCTCCCAGCGGCCGCGCATCCCCTCCCGCAGCCGCCAGTCGAGCCTTGGTGACATCCCGATCGCGGTGCCCACGATCTCGGCGGTCTCGCGTGCCCGGCTCAGGTCTGACGCCCACAGGGAGGCGATCTCAGGCCCCGCGGCGATCTTCTCGGCCAGCTCTGCGGCTTGGCGCCGGCCGGTGTCGTTGAGCGGGGTGTCCGTCCACCCCTGGAAACGAAGCGGCGGGCGGTTGTCGTTGGTCTCACCGTGGCGGGCGAGCAGGACTCCGCCGAGGCCGAGGTCCATCGTCAGGCCCGATGCGGGCGCGGCGCCTCGGTGTCAGTCATCGACGTCGGCGACCGCGGTATCAGAGCGCAGCCCGACGCGAATCGTCTCCAGCGAGAGGACGTCGTCGGGGGTGATGTTGCCGAGGTTGACGTCGGGGCCGAAGCGGCGTACGAACCACACCTGCTGCTCCCGTTGAGGAGCCTCGAACAGGATGCGCTCCGGCGGCACAGCGTGGACGATCTCGTCGATCAAGCCCATTCGCACCTCGCCGTCGTGGCGGAAGATCCCCACTGTCCCGCTCTCCCGAGCCTCGGCGATCACCTTCCACGCACCGGCCTCGAGCTCGGCCTGGATCAGCTCCACCCACCGGTAGGGCGCCATGATCCTGGTGTTGTCCTTGGACCCAACCTCTGAGAGAACGGTGAACTCCTCGGCGAGCTTGGAAACCAACTCGAGCTTGCGGTCGTGCTCCATGTTGATCGTGCCGTCGGAGATCTCGATGTGGTCGAGGCCGAGCTCGTGCAGCCAATCCACGAGTCCGTCGAGTCGGTCCTGGGTGATCGCCAATTCGGTCAGGGTTCCTCCGAACATCACCGGGATACCGTGGTGGCGATAGCGCTCGAGCTTGGCCTCCAGGTTGCCGGTCGCCACTCCGGTTCCCCAACCGAGCTTGACGAGGTCGATGTAGTCGCCGGCGACCTCCACCAGGCCATCGACATCGGCGACCGACAGCCCCCGGTCAAGGACGTGGGTGATCCCCTCGTCACGGGGCTTGGCGGTGCGCTGGGGAAGCTTGAGCAGATCCTTCATCGGCATCATCGAGCGGAGTAGGTTAGCCGGGCGAGCCCGCGACCGTCCGCGCGGGAGGTTTGCCCGGGACGCGGGCCTGGCGTCCGCTACGCCGCCGAGTTCAGATCCGAGCCGACGGTCACGATCACGTTGGCCGCGCACGTCGTGGCGCCGCTGCAGGCCACGGCCCGGTCGCTCTGGTTGACGGCTTGGACCGAGGCCGGCCCGAGCTTGAGAGACCTGGCGACCGCGAGGGCATCGCGCTTGTATCCGGGCAGATAGCCGACGATCGTGGCCGTGAGCGTCTGGTTGGACGCCGTGGCGATCATCCCCTGCTTGTAGCGGGCAGCCACGAGCTTGGACATCACATCGTGGGCGAGGTTGGTCGTCGAGGTGCCATTGAGGACCGCGACCGTGACGTCTGCCGGGTTGACGGGAGCCGTGGCCGCCCGGCGGCCCGAGCTTGAAGTGGAAGCGTTGGTGGTGGCGCTCGCGGCCGCGTTGGACGGCGTGCTCACCGCGCCGCCTCCGCCCGAATTGTTGACGACCAGCAGGACCGCGACGATGATCGCCACCAGCAGTACGGCGGCTGCGGCGATCACTCCGCGGTTCATGCGAGAGCCTCCGGCGTCCTGGGCAGCCGCTCGGCGCGGTGGCGGCATCGGCGGGCGGGTCACGGAGCCGGTGTCGTTTCGCCGGATCGCAACCCGCTGGGGGGGCTGGCCGCCAGTCGCCGGGGGTCGGCCGCCGGCTCCCGGCGCGGGAGCTCCGGTGCGCGTAGCGCCCGAGCCGTTGGCACCCCCTGCAGCGGTGGAGGGGGCCGGCGGCGCCATGACCGCCGAACTGCCTTCGG
>JBAPXO010000107.1:0-5279 GCA_049284255.1 Solirubrobacteraceae bacterium
CGCTTCGACGGTGTGGCGGCGCTGCGCGAGGTCGGCCTCACGGTGGCCCCCGGGACGATTCACGGGCTCGTGGGCGAGAACGGTGCCGGCAAATCGACGCTGGGAAAGATCATCGCCGGCGTCCATCCCCCTGACGAGGGCGAGGTGCTGCTCGACGGGGATCCAGTGGTGTTCCGGTCTCCTCGTGACGCGCTCGCCGCCGGCATCGCGTTGATCGGGCAGGAGCTGTCGCTGGTCCCCCAGCTGACCGTCATGGAGAACGTTCTCCTCGGCACCGAGAGCCGCCGGTTGGGAATGGTCGACGCAGCCTCCATGCGGCGACGGTTCGCCGACTTCGCCCGCCTCGGGTTCAACCTGGATCCTGATGCGCCGGTGGGCTCGCTGCGGACCGCCGACCAGCAGAAGGTGGAGATCCTCCGCGCGGTGGCTCGCGAGGTCCGGCTGATCGTGATGGACGAGCCGACCAGCAGTCTGACCCCCGACGAGGCCGCGCGGCTGTTTGCGGTGATGACCGAGCGGGCCGGCGCGGGGACGGCGATCGTCTACATCTCCCACGATCTGGCGAGCGTGCTGAAGCTGTCGGGGCGGGTGACCGTCCTGCGCGACGGTCGGGTGGTGCGCAGCGGCCCGGCCGCGGAGGAGACGGTGCAAACCCTCGTGTCGGCGATGATCGGGCGCTCTCTCGGCGCGATCTTTCCCGCCAAGCAGCCGCCCCCACCCGACAGCCCGGTGGTGCTCGCGGTGCGAGGGCTGGGCACTGCGGGCTGGGTTCGTGACGTCTCATTCGAGTTGCGCCGGGGCGAGATCCTGGGCGTCGCCGGTCTGATCGGCAGCGGCCGGACCGAGGTCGCGCGCGCGATCTCGGGAGCGGCGAAGATCGAAGCCGGCGACGTGGCCGTCAACGGCCAGAGGGTGAAGATCTCCTCTCCCCGGGACGCGCTTCGCCGGGGGATCGCGATGCTGCCCGAAAGCCGCAAGTCCCAGGGCCTGGTGCTCGGCAGCTCGGTGCTCGACAACGTCACCCTGCCCCATCTCGGAGAGTTCCAACGCGCGGGGCTGGTGCTCCGTTCGCGTCAGCAGGCTCGCGCGCACGCACTCTGTGATCAGGTCGACGTGCGCGGGGCGGGGCTGCAGGCCCCGGTGTCCAGCCTTTCCGGAGGCAACCAGCAAAAGGTGATGTTCGCGAAATGGCTATGCCGACCACCCCAGGTGCTGCTCGCCGACGAGCCCACCCGCGGCGTCGATGTGGCGGCCAAGCATTCGATCTATGAGCTGTTGGTCAGGCTCGCGGCAGAGGGTCTGGCGATCCTGCTCATCTCCTCAGAGCTGGAAGAGGTGCTGGAGCTCGCGCACCGGGTGTTGGTCATGCGTCAGGGGAGGCTCGCCGGCGAGTTGGACAACGACGAAGCCGACGAAGAGGCGGTGCTCCACATCGCGTTCGGCAACCCCGCCGCCGGTGGAGCGGCGAGGGCATGAGCAGCGGTATCACGCGGCCCGACGTTCCCGCTCCGCGACAGCCGCCCTCCGGCGACCTGCCGCCGACGGGCGGCGATGGTTCGGGCCGCCCTACCCTGCGGGCGCTCGCGGTCCTGCGCGACTACGGCGTGGTCGTCAGCTTGGTCGTTCTGATCATCGTTCTCGCGCTCACGGCAAAGAACTTCCTCACCACCGGCAACCTGCTCAACGTGCTGGACCAGTCGACCTACCTCGGGATCATCGCCGCCGCCGGCACGCTCGTCATCGTCTCGGGAGCTTTCGATCTGTCGGTGGCGGGAACCTTCGCACTGGCCGGAGTCATCGCGGCCAGGCTGGCGGTGGGGGGCATGGACCCCACGTTGGCGCTCGTCATCGGCGGCCTGTCGGGCGGCGTGGTCGGCGTGTTCAACGGGCTGTTCGTGGCGCGGGTCGGAATCAATCCGTTCATCACCACGCTGGCGACCGGCTTCATCGTCAGCGGAGTGGCATTGGTGGTGACCGGAGGCTCGTTGGTGCTCGTCACGAACGTGAGCTTTTCCTCGATCGGGACCGCTCAACTGGGAAGCGTCACCTGGGAGTCGATCATCTTTCTGATCTGGGCGGCGATCATGGCGTTACTGCTGGGGCGCTCCGTCTTCGGGCGCTTCATCTATGCCTGCGGGGGCAACGAGGAAGCGGCGCGCCTGGCGGGGATCCGCGTGACCGCGGTGCGCACGCTCACCTTCGTGCTCAGCGGGCTGGCCGCCTCGCTGGCCGGCATCCTGTCGGCCTCACGAGTCACGACCGGTCAGGCCGATGCCGGCCAGGGGCTTCAGCTGACCGCTGTCGCAGCCGTCGTTGTCGGCGGCACCAGCATCTGGGGGGGTTCAGGGGCGGTGTGGCGCACGATGGTCGGCATCTTCCTGCTCGGCCTGGTCTCCAACGGTTTCGATCTGCTCAGCATCAATCAGGTGTGGGAGCAGGTGGTGTTCGGCGGAATCGTGCTGCTCGCCGCTACGGTTGACGCGCAGCTGCGCCGTGGTCGCGGCTGAGGCGGATGTCCCCCGCCAGGCGCGGCGCCACGGAGCCTGTATACTGTACGCACTCAGTCAAATTGCCTGCGAGGAGAAGACGGTGAGTGCAACCGTCCCCAACAGCGTAATCGAGCGCCTGCGCGCCACCGTCGAGCCCGAGCGTGGTCGCGTGCCGATGTTCGTCTACACCGACCCTGACGTCTACCAGCTCGAGCTCGAGCGCGTCTTCGGTCGCACCTGGCTGTTCGTCGCCCACGCCTCGGAACTCCCCGAGCCGGGCTCGTTCGTCGTCCGCGAGATGGGCGAGGAGTCGGTGATCGTCGGCCGCGGTGAGGATGGCCGCGTCCGGGTGTTTCTCAACAGCTGCCGCCACCGGGGGATGCGGCTTGCGTGCGAGGACTTCGGCACGGTCTCGATGTGGCGCTGCCCGTACCACGGGTTCACGTACGCCTCGACCGGGGAGTTCATGGGCACGTTGATCGGCGCGCCCTACGAGCGGGCCGCCTATCCCGAGGGGCTTGATCGCGAGGCTCTGCATCTGATCGAGGCCCGCGTGGACAGCCACGCCGGGCTGATCTTCGCCACCTGGGCCCCCGACGGTCCGTCGCTGCGGGACTTTCTCGGCGACGTGTGCTGGTACCTGGACCTGGTGGTGGGACGCGCTGAGATGGAGATCGTGGGAGCGCCGCAGAAGTGGGTGCTCCCCAGCGGCTGGAAGATGCCGTCGGAGAACTTCTGCGCCGACGCCTACCACACCGCCACTGCCCATTCCTTCCTGGCTCGCCTGGGAATGGTCAAGGGAGTCGACTTCGGGCGCGACGGCTACCACGTTGACCCAGGGGGCGGCCATGGCCTGGGGGTGGGGGTGCACCTCGACGCGGAATCCTACTTTCCGCAAGAGCTCGACCAGGAGTACGCGGCGAACCTCGACCCCGAGCAACTGGCGCTCCTGCACCGCGTCAAGAACCTGCACGGCAACGTGTTCCCCAACCTGTCGTTTCTGATCCCCAACTTCATCGTGGTCGACGGCCGGCGCGTCAGCGGGATGATGCTCAGACAGTGGCAGCCGATCGGGCCCGACAAGGTGCAGGTGTGGTCGTGGCATCTGGTTGAGCGTGCGGCACCGGACTGGTGGAAGCGCCTCGGGGCCAAGATGTACGTTCAGACGTTCGGGATGTCCGGCATGTTCGACCAGGACGACACGGAGAACTGGGAGGCCCAGAGCCGCAACTCCAACACCGCCCTGTGGCGCCAGAACGAGGTCATGCTGCATTACGAGATGGGCATGTCGGCTGTGCCCCTGACCGACTTTCCGGGGCCGGGGGACGTCTACGACGGCAAGTTCTCCGAGGCCGCCGGCCGGACGTTCTATCGCACCTGGCTTGACATGCTGTCCGATCAGCGATCGGCGCTGTGAGCGCCACCGCCGTGGTCGGCACCGAGACGTGGATGGAGGTCTACCACCTGTTGGTGGCCGAGGCCGAGATGCTCGACGAGCGGCGCTTCGATGACTGGCTGGCCCTGTTCACCGACGACATCGAGTACATCGCACCGGCGCGCGTCACCCGCAAGAACCCCGCCTCCGACGTGGTGGAGGAGAACCTCCTGTTCGACGAGAACCTGGCCTCGCTGACCTTGCGCGTCCGCCGGTTGGGCACCGATGTCGCCTGGGCCGAGGACCCGCCGTCGCTCACCCGCCGCCTGGTCACCAACATCCGGGTGGCGGCCGGCGCCGGCGACGACGACCTGACGGTCAAGAGCAACCTGCTGCTGTTTCGCAGCCGCGGCGACAGGGGACGTCACGACCTTGTGTGCGGCCAGCGCGAGGACGTGCTGCGCCGCGTCGACGGGACGCTGCGGATCGCCCGCCGGCGCGCGCTCCTGGACCAGGCGTCGCTGGGCACCAAGAACCTGGCGATCTTCCTGTAACGCCGAGGGGAAATGCGAGTCGTCGTCGATCTGTCGCGCTGTCAGGGGTATGCCAACTGCGTCTCGACGGCACCCGACATCTTCGACCTCGACGAGGCCACCGCCCAGGCGATCGTGATCGATTCCGACCCCGGGCCCGAACTGCAAGAGGCCGCCCGCCAGGCGGTACTGAGCTGCCCGGTCCAAGCCATCATCCTTGAGGAGGACGATTGATGTCAGATGCCGCGCCGGTGATCCGGAAGATCGCCGCCTACCACGAGGAGGTGCGATCGGAGGCGGGACGCGCGGCCGACGGCGCTCCGCTGATCAGGATCGCGGTGGCGGCGGTGGTCGCCAATCCCCAGCCCGGGCGCTGGCAGGACGACGTGCTCGTCAACGAGCCCGTCGGCGCCGAGATCTGCCGCCAGCTGGTCAAGCGCATGAACGAGCTCGGCGTCGACGAGATCGAAAGCTTTGGCAAGGGCGTGATGATCGGGCTGGACGGCGATCAGGAGCAGGGTGTGGCCTATGTCGCCAGTGCCTTCGGGGATGCGCTGCGGGAGCTCACCGGCGGCCGGGAATGGGTTTCGTCGGTGACCAAGCGCGCCGCCCCCGGCGCTTCGATCGACATTCCGCTCGCGCACAAGAACGTGATCCGAGCGCGCTCGCACTACGACGCTGTCACGATTACGATCCCCGACGCGCCCGCGCCAGACGAGATCGTCGTGATCATCGGGGCGGCCACGCGGTCGCGGCTGAACGAGCGGGCCGCTGGTTACACGGTCGCCCAAGGCCTGGCCGAAGCTCACTGATCAGGGACAACGACAGGAGACTGCGTGTACTTCGCCATCGACCTCACCGCCGCGCCGCCCACCGTCGCAC
>JBAPXO010000108.1:0-5357 GCA_049284255.1 Solirubrobacteraceae bacterium
GCCCAACCCGGGCAAGCTCCTCGCCCGTCGCCGGCTCACGGACCGCGATGTCGCCGCCCGCCGCCTGACGCCACGCGCCGTCGAAGATCGCGCCGTACCAGTCCGTCGAATTCATCAGACGGTCACCGTCCGTCTCGACCACCGTCATCGGTTCCTCCTCATACACGGCTCCCGCGTCACGCGCGAGCTCTAGGGTTGTCAGGTCTCGAACACCAGGCTCATTCTCCAGCGGGGGCCGCGAGCGACGGCGCCATCAACCCGGTGGCGCGCGCGAGGACCGCGTCGGCGTCATCGGGGACCGCATCGGCGGCCCAGGCGACGTACTGGTCGGGCCGGACGAGGATCAGCCGGGCCTCGTAGGCAGCGCGAGCGTCCGCCGCTGAATCGGAGACGACCGTGAGGGGCACTCGCAGCGAGCGCGCCGCGTCCTCGAACGCCTTGACGGCGGCACCGTCGGCATCGAGGGCGATCAGAGTGACGCCGGCGCCGAGGCGGGTGAACACGTCCTCACCGCCCGACAGCGCGCAGGGCGAGAGGTGCTCCCCCGCGCGCGCCGCGGCCGAGGCCGGCACGAGGGAGCCGCTGCGGGCCTCCGGCGCCCCGCACACGACGGGGGAGCCCGCGTAGGTCGGCTCGCGGTGCAGCCGGAACGGGCTGTCTTTCTCCGGCAGCGCGCTCCACGCCCGCTCGAAGTCGTCGCGGTCGCGCTCGGGCTGGTGGCGCTCGAGGAACTCCCGGTCGGTTTCGATTCCCGCGGCGATGAGATCGGCGACGTCGGAGAACACCGGACGACGCTCGGCCTCGTAGGAGTCGAGCAGCGGTTCCCCGCCCCACCCCTGGATCGCCGCCGCCAGCTTCCAACCGAGGTTAACGGCGTCCTCGAGACCGGTATTGAGGCCGTAGGCTCCGTACGGCGGGTGCTGGTGGGCGGCGTCGCCAGCGATGAAGATGCGGGCGTGGCGGTAGGCGGAGGCGACCATGATGCGGCCCTCCCAGAAGCGAACCTGGTCGACCGAAGCCTCGAACGGGAAGCCCGTCGCCTCCTGCATCACGGCGCGGACGTCGACGGTGTCCCGGTCGGCGTCCGAGGGCACCGGGGCGTGAAAGAAGAATCGGCCGCCGAGGTCGACACGGCCGAAGAAGTGCCACCAGCCCTCGAGCCGGCGCTGCAGCACGCGGTAGGTGGTGGCAGCGGGAAGCTCCTCGAGTCGCTCGTGCAGCTCGGCGGAGCGGAACACGACCAGCATCATCGTCTTGCCGTAGTCCCGCCCCGCGCGCTCGATGCCGGCGCTCTCGCGCACCAGCGACCGCCCTCCGTCACAGCCGACGACGTAGCCGGCGTAGAGCACCCGCGCCTCCTCGCCGTTCGGCGCCGCCTCATCCTCGGCGCTCTCCCAGCTGTGGACCCGCCGGGTCTCACGCGGCGTCGGCGCCACCGTGATCCGGACGCCGGCGTCCTCCTGCTCGACCTCGGTGGCGGTCATTCCGTACAGCGCGGTCGCCGTCGGCAGCTGCGCGAGGCGCTCGCGCAGCACGCCCTCGGTCTGATACTGCGGCAGACGCTCACCCGTCTGGAAGAAGAGCTCCGGCGCGGCGGCCGCCGCCACCGAACCGTGGTAGCTGTAGCCGCTCAACAGGTTCCCGTACGCGGTGATCGTCCCGATCCGGTGCCCGGAGGGCAGGACGCGCGCGGCGCGCAGCTGCTCGAGGCAGTTCCAGAAGTGGAAGTGCTCGACCGTGCGGCCGGTGAGCAGCTGCCCCTTGGGGATGTCCTGCAGCTCGGTGCCGCGCTCGACGAGCGCGCACGCGACGCCGCGCTGCGCCATCTCGACCATGAGCGCCACGCCGACCGGCCCGCCGCCGACGACGACGACCTGAAAATGTTCCTCCATGCGTTCTCCACCTCTGATGGCGCCGCACTGGCCGAGCGCGTTCACCGTAGCACCAGGCCGAACGAAGCGCGGTCAGCCGAATCCAGGTTCGGCGATCACCCGAGCAGCCGGGCGGCTTCCAAGGTCAGCTGCCGGAGCGCCCGGACGAGCTCCGGCAGCCGAGCATCGGTGAGCCGGGCCTCGGGCGCGGAGACGGCCACCGCCGCCGGGGTCTCCCCGCTCGCCGTGCGCTGCACCATCGCCACGGCCGAGATCCCCGGCGTGCTCTCCCCGTGGCTGGTGGCATAGCCGTCGCGTCGGATCTGCTCCAGCTCGGCGAACAGGTCGTCTCGACGGGACACCGTCCGATCGGTGAGGCCGGGGAGCTCGCGCGTCGGATAGAGACCTCGCAGCTCGCGCGCGTCGAGCTCGGCAAGCAGCGCCTTGCCGCCAGACGTCGTGTGCGCCGGGTACATGACTCCGATCCGACCGGTCACCCGCAGCGACCGCTGGCACTCGACGCTGTCCACGAACCTGCAGTCGCTCCCCTCCAAGACGATCAGATGGACCGTCTCATCGGCGATCTTGCTCAGTCGTTCCAGGAACGGGTGCATGACGCCGAGCATGTCCGTGGCGCGGGCCATCGACAGCCCGAGCTCGACCAGCCGCGGACCGGGCCCGTAGGCGCGCGAGCCACGGTCCTGGCCGACGAACCCGTAGGACAGCAGCAGCGTCAACAGACGATGCGCGGTCGAACGCGCCACCCCAAGATCCGCGGCCGCCTCGCTGACTCGGACCGAGTCCCGGTCCCGGAACATCAACAGCAGCCGCAACGCGTTCTCGACCGAGCCGACGCGCTTCTGCGACTTCGTGCGCTCGCCGGCGCGCGCAGCTTCCTGGGTCATGTGCTGAGTGTGGTGGCGGGGTCGGGCGGGTGGAATTGCTCCCGCTCGTCGGGCGCTAGGCCCTGGATTGGTGTTGACACGGGAAAATCCTCCCACGGAGGTGACCGCTTCGGCCGAGCTCCGGCTGCAGGAGCCCGCGAAGCCAACGGATGGATTGCACACCGGGCGATCTTGACTGCGCTCGAAAGCAGCCCGGACGAAGCACCTCCTCGGGCAGACGGAGCCACAGCATCGCAGCGCTCTCGCGACCTACTCTAGGTCGTTCAGAGAAGTGCAACCTTGTGGTTTCGCTGCGGACGGGGATCGGCAGGCGGCGTCGCTCGCCCCCGGGCTTCCGCGTGTGCGTCGGTGCTGCTCGGCTAGCAGTGGGAAGCGATCGATCAGAGCCGCTCCGTGGCGATGCGAGAGCCGCCGAGCCCACGATCCCGACGTCGGACACTGCCGGTGCGGACGAGAACCAGTGGTCGGGTCGCGCGCGGCGAACTGTTGCATCGACCCGGCGGTCCGTAAGTCGATCAACCCCGAGGCAGACGCCGCATGGGCCGCAGTGCTGCTCGGCAAGGCCAAGCAGCAGCGACGCGCGGAGATGGCGAGCTGCTTGCTCAAACGCTTATTGGCCCGGCCTCGAGCAAGCGGGCGATCCGCGCGACGGCTCAGCGAAGCAACAGTGCGCGGACCGGGCGCCGCGTTGGTGGTTTCGCCCAAAAGGAGCGGTCGGCGGCGGGGCACGCGGGTGCCGTTGGCATCGCGTGCGAGGAGAGTCCGCCACCCGCCGGTGCTTGCAGCGATCCAGCTAACGATCGGCCTGTCGAGCGAACAACGGGACTCTCGCCACGGGGCCGACAATCTGCCCCGGATCTGAGTACAACGCGATCGCAACGCTCCACCACGGCGGGGCGAACGTCCCCTCCGGCTCGGCTCTTGAAGCAATTCGAGCGCTCAGGCGACCCGAAACCAGACTGCTGGGATCACGCAGCTCCGGCCATCTCGACGTCGCCCGTAACGCCGGCCGTGGCTGCCGCTTCGGGTCCGGGAGGATCCGGAGCAGAAGCGGCGATCTGGTGGCTGGTGTGGCGACGAAGCAGGTGTCGAGACTCGGGCGCCGTTCATAGCCCTCTTTTGTGAGCTCATCACGTCGCCGGCATATTGCTAATCAATATGATGTCGTTATCGAAGTGGGAGGTATCGACGTGGCAGTCCAAGAGCTGAGCACGAGGGGCCGCGATTCGGTTCATATGACGTGGGTCGTTCGAGGGTGGACGGGGCCAGTAGCAACCCATACCCCCGGCGGCGGGGCGCTGAAGCGCGATCCGTTCTTCGACGCTCGTCCCTACAGCGCTGAGGGAAGGCCGGGAAAGTGTTCCTGGTACTCGCGTTAGGCGGCGGCACGCATGGTTTTCCGTGGTGGTGGTTCATCGTTGCCGTTCTCGTGCTCATCATCGTGGTAGGCCGCTTCTTATCCGGCCGTCGGTAGGCCCGCCTAACGCGGTGAGTCACGTTGTGGAGCTGATTACTCGGCACCGGCGGACACCGGCGCCTTACGGCCGTTGATGACGATTGCCACACGGATCTCCGTTCTGCACCGCTCAGCCTCGAGATGAGCGTGGTCTGGAAGGGTAGGGGCGGGCTAGCCGTGGCTGCGGTGTGAGGACTCCGTCTCTCACGCCTCACTGACCCCCGGACGCGGGGGCGGGGGTTGTCGGGCGTCGACCTATACAGGTCGCGGACGATCGCGTCCGGCGCAATCGCACCAACCACGCGCGCATCCGAATCTCACGCTCGCAACACCAGAGGTGTCGCCACCGGCCCGCGGCGGCCAGCGACTTCTGCTCCGGTGGAGCCGGCAAGTGGGCAGCAGTCGGTAGCTCGTGGCCGGTCCGGCGACAACGCGGCAGTGCGCCGCTCTTCTCCACGAGTCGCGCTGTTGAGGTTGCGCGTGGTGAGCCGTGTCTGGGAGGATCGGGCGGCACTTGGCACCGATCATCACCATCGTTGAGATCGATCGCCCTCCCGAGGTGGTCTTTCCATATGTGATTGACCCACGAACATTTCCAGCGTGGCAGCCGGCCGTCCTCGAAGGCGCCCTCGATCGCGAGGTCTGCGTCGGCGCGATCTGTACCACGACGCGGAAGATCGGCGGCCGAGCGCGAGAGATTCACTCGCGGATCACCGAATACGATCCACCGCATCGTTGGGCCGATCACGGCATCGACGGGCCAATCCGGGGGATCGTGTCCGTCGACGTGAAGCCGCTTGACAACCGCGCTCGCTCCCACGTCACCATTCACGTCGACTTCGAGGGCCATGGCATCGGGAAAGCGCTGGTACCGCTCGTCGTTCGGCGCCAAGCCGCCAGAGAGATGCCCGCCAACGCCCGCCGTCTCAAGGCGGCGATCGAGGCAAGCTAGGCCGCCAGCTCCGGTACGGGCCTGCGGCCCGCTGCTCCTTTCACGTACCACCGGCAGTCTTGAGTCTTCCCGCTGGACCGGCCCGCACTTCTGCTATCGGGCGAAGGCGGTGGTCTCGCGTCCTGAAAAGTCCGCGCCGTTACTACTGGAACCCCGCTGGGCGCGTCTTGACC
>JBAPXO010000109.1:0-2714 GCA_049284255.1 Solirubrobacteraceae bacterium
GAGCCAAACCGACGCTCAGATGGGAGCCACCGCTCGAGCTTTTCGAGCCGGAACTTCCGGATGACGACGACGAGCTGCTCGACCCACACGCGGCTAGCGCGACTGCGACAGCCGTCATCAGGACCGCGAGCAAGCCGACACGAACCAAACCAGGCGTACGTTCAAACATGCATTCTCCTCTGGCGACGGTGGGTCGCAACCTTGAGCCACCTCGCATTCGCGTTGTTATAGATGAGGGCGCCAAGGCCCCCGTGGCCTGTCCCACCCAGACCTACCTGCGTACTCCGGCGACGTGCCGAGGCCCCTCGTGGCCTGCGGGAGAGCCGTACCAGCTCATTCGCGGGCCTGAAGTCCGAGTTCTTGAAGGCGGAACGGGCCATCGGTCTAGGCATCGCCGCTCGCCGCCCGTCGATACGGCAACCCAAGCGCCGCGGGCAGGCGTACCTTCCCGGCCACGCCGCCGAGCACGACCAGCGTGATGACATACGGGAGCATCAGCCAGAACTCGGCTGGGACGCTCCAATGTGGGCTGACGATGACCAGCACCACGCCGAAGGCGAAGACGGCCGTGCCGAACCCGGGTGGCCGCACCTTTGTCGGAAGCCGGCGCTGTTGGATCAGCTGGTAGGCGAGCACCAGCACCGGGATCAGCAGCAGCGCGATCCAGACCTGGTCGGGAATCGAAGAGAAGGCCTGCAGGCGCAGCTGGAGGGCATCCGCGCCCCCGAAGATCAGCGAGGCGCAGAGCACTCCCAGGGGACGCCAGCGACCGAAGATCACCGCGGCGAGCGCGATGTAGCCCCGCCCTCCGCTCATCCCCTCGTTGAACAGGCCGAGGTTGCCGACCGACAGCATTACGCCGCCGAGCCCGGCCATCGAGCTGGCGAACAGCGTCGCCCCCCAGCGAATCGCGACGACGCTGGTCCCCGAGGTCTCCACAGCGTCCGGATACTCTCCCGCGCCCCGGATCAGGAGGCCGAGGTTGGTGCGGAACAGGACGTACCAGACGACCGGAACCATCAGATAGGCCACATAGGCCAACGGGACCTGGTCGAACAGCGCCTTTCCGATCACCGGGATGTGGTCGAGGCCCGGGATCGCCAGGTTGGACATCGGGGAGATCGTCGGCTGATTGCCGCCGCTCGTGAAGAGCTCCTCGTTGGCGAACGTGGTGGCGCCCGTCGCGAGGATCGTTATCCCGATTCCGACCACGATCTGGTCGGCACGGGCGCTCACGCTGAGCGCCGCCATCACCACGCCCAGGACGGTCCCGGCCAGCATTCCCACGACCACGCCGAGCAGGAGGTTCCCACTCGCGTGCGCGGCCCAGAAGCCGAAGAAGGCCCCGTTCAGCATCATGCCCTCGAGCCCGATGTCGATCACACCGGCTCGCTCGGCCACGAGCTCGCCGATCCCGGCGAACAGGATCGGCGTCGTCGTGAGGACGATCGCGATCACCAGGTTGGTATCGAACGGGCCCATCAGGAAAGCCCCCCGTCGCCCGTTCCCGCCTCAATCCGCTCGCGGAAGACGCTCGTTCGCAGGCGTGCCGGCATCCGCCACTGGTGCTGAGCCAGGTACAGAGTCCCCGAGGCCAGAATCACGACGATCCCGAAGGTCACGGCGACCAGCGACGAGTTAATGCCGACGATCGCCTCGGCCAGCCCGCCCCCCTCCAGCAGGGCGGCGAAGAGCAGCGCCGATGGGATGCAACCCAGCGGTGAGTTGCGGGCCAACAGCGCGATGGCGATGCCGTAGAAGCCGTAGCCGGACGAGAAGCCATCCTGGAGCGAGCCGCCCTGGCTGCCGAGCACCATCGACGTCGCGGCCAGGCCAGCGATTCCACCCGAGGCCACCAGCGCTAGCGCTCCGACCTTGGTGATGTTCACGCCGACGTGGCGCGCCGCCTCCGGGCTGGCCCCGGTCATGCGCAGGCGGAACCCGACCGTCGTGCGCCGCAGCACCCAGGCGGTCACTGCCACGCCGATCGGCACGAGCGCGATGTCCCAGGAAAGGCCGGCCTGACCGAGGAACGACGGCCACACGGCCGAACTCGGAAACTGCGCCGACATGGACTGCTGATGCGTCGGTTCCTGCAGCGGACCCGTCACCAGATAGGTGAGCAGCTCCGCCACGATCAGGTTGAGCATGAACGTCGAGATGATTTCGTTGACCCGGCGCCACGCCCACAGCGCCGCTGCGATTCCGGCGTAGAGCGCTCCGCCGGCGACTCCGGCGGCCACGGCCAGCGGCAGATGGATGGCAATCGGGGCGTGGACGTAGAGCGCGACCAGCGTCGCGGCGATCCCGCCGGCCATGATCTGGCCCTCGATACCGACGTTGATGCGCCCCGCGCGGAAGGCGACGATCCAGGCCAGCCCCGCCAGCACGAGAGGGATCAGCGTCTCGAACGTTCCGTCGAGTGACTGCGAGCCTACGAAGGCGCCGTCCCAGACAGCGCTGATCGTCGCACTCGCCGAGTAGCCGGCGGCGACCACGATGCCCAGGCCGATCGCCAGGACGACGACGATGACCGCCACCGACAGCAGCAGGCCGACCAGGCCCTGACGGAACCGCTGCGGATCCACCCGCGTCACGAGCGCCTCACCTTGCTCTCCAGCTCGGGTACGTCTTCCCCCGCCATCAGGAGCCCGAGACGCTCGGCGCTGGCCTGTGTGGTGTCGAGCGTGCGGATGAAGCGCCCGTTGACGATC
>JBAPXO010000110.1:0-3276 GCA_049284255.1 Solirubrobacteraceae bacterium
GCTTCAAGGAGTTCGTCGCCGCCTACGACGCGCTGGTCGAGAAGGCCCGCACGAACACGCTCAGCGCGGACGACCTCGTCGGTGCCAACATCACGCTGACCAACCCCGGCGGGATCGGCACCATCGCCTCGGTGCCGCGCCTGATGGTGGGGCAGGGCACGATCGTGGCCACGGGCTCGATCGCCTACCCGGTCGGCCTGGGGCGCATCGGCGAGCTCATCGGCGCCGAGAAGGTCATGACTATGACCTCCACCTACGACCACCGGATCATCCAGGGCGCGGAGTCCGGCCGTTTCCTGCAGCGCATCGAGGCTCTGCTCCAGGGCGAGGAGAGCTTCTACGAAACTGTCTTTGCCGATCTGGGCGCCGAGCTTCCCGCCCTGCCGCCGCCTCCGGAGCCCCAGTTGGTCGCCGGCGCGCCCGCCCAGGGTAACGGGGCCGCCACGAGCCCGGGCCCGCTCGTCGACCGCCGCAAGCCCGAGCTCGACGAGGAGCTCATGCAGGCCATCCAGGCCGCGACCTCCCTGCTCAAGGCCCACCGCACCCACGGTCACATGGCCGCTCGGCTCGACCCGCTCGGCCGCGAGCCCGAGTCAGATCCGGCGCTTGACCCCGCGCCGCTCGGCCTCACCCCGGAGATCATGGAGCGCATCCCGGCCCACATCCTGCGCATGTACGTCCCCGGCGACACGCTCGCCGAGGCGCTTCCCCACCTGCGTGAAACCTATTGCGGCACGATCGCCTACGAGATCGAGCACATCGCTTCGCATCGCCAGCGGCTGTGGCTGCGCGAGGCGATCGAGTCAGGTTCGTTCCGCCGGCCGCTCAGCCCCGACGAGCAGAAGGCGCTGCTCAAGCGCCTGACTGAGGTCGATGCCTTCGAGCGCTTCATGCACAAGGCCTACCTGGGCCAGAAGCAGTTCTCGGTCGAGGGGCTGGACATGACTGTTCCGATGATCGACGAGCTCACCCAGCTTTCGGCGACCCGGGGGGCGCGTGAGGTCGTGCTCGGGATGGCTCACCGCGGTCGCCTGAACGTCCTCGCCCACAACCTGGGTCGTCCCTACGCGACCATCTTCGCGGAGTTCGAGGGCTCCTCGACGCTCGAGCCGATCACCACCCTGCCCCAGGGCGGCACCGGCGACGTCAAGTATCACCACGGCGCCCAGGGCTCCTATCAGCTGCCCGGCGGCGAGTCGATCATCGTCCGCCTAGAGTCAAACCCGAGCCATCTGGAATTCGTCGGGCCGGTCGCCCAGGGCGCCACCCGCGCCGCCCAGACCACTCGCCAGGGGCCCCATGCCCATCAGGACACGAACGCCGCGATCCCGATCATCCTGCATGGGGACGCCGCGTTCCCGGGACAGGGCGTCGTGGCCGAGACTCTGAACCTGCAGGCGCTGGACGGCTACACGGTCGGCGGCACCGTGCACATCATTCAGAACAACCAGGTGGGCTTCACCACCGACGCCGACGATGCCCGCTCCACGACAATGGCCTCGGACATGGCCAAGGGCTTCGATGTCCCCATCATCCATGTCAACGCCGACGACGTCGCGGCGTGCGTCAGCGCCGTGCGCCTGGCCTTTGCGTTCCGCCAGGAGTTCGGTCACGACGTGCTCATCGACCTGATTGGCTACCGCCGCTTCGGCCACAACGAGGCCGACGAGCCCGCCTACACCCAGCCGGAGATGTACCAGGTGATCAAGAAGCACCCCTCGGTGCGCGAGCTCTTCGCCCGTCAGCTGATCGCCGACGGTGTGGTCACCGAGGCCGAGTCGACCGAGATGACCGATCAGGTGTGGTCGATGCTCGCCGACGCCCATGCCGACCTCAAGGAGCGCATCGCGAACGCCAAGGAGGTCGAGCACGCCACCGGCGAATACCAGCTCGATCGCACTCCCTCGCCCGAGGTCAAGACCGCGGTGTCGTTCGACCGTCTCCAGGTACTGAACGAGGAGCTGCTGGCGGTCCCCGACGGTTTCACCGTCCACCCCAAGCTCGTCAAGCAGCTCGAGCAGCGTCGAGAGGCGGTGTCCGAAACCAGCGAGAACGCAGGGATCGTGTGGGCGCACGCCGAGGCGCTGGCCTTCGCCTCGCTGTTGACCGAGGGAATCCCAATCCGCCTCACCGGCCAGGACACCGAGCGGGGCACCTTCAGCCAGCGTCACCTCGTCCTGCACGACCCCAAGACTGGGCAGGAGCACTCAGCGATGCAGCACCTGCCCGGGGCGCTCGCCCCGATGGAGTTGCACAACAGCCCGCTGTCTGAGGTGGCGTGCGTGGGCTTTGAGTACGGCTACTCCCAGGAGGGCCCCGAGACGCTGGTCTTGTGGGAGGCCCAGTTCGGCGACTTCGTCAACGGCGCCCAGGTGATCATCGACCAGTTCATCACTCCCGGGCTGGCCAAGTGGGGCCAGACCTCGCGGCTGACCCTGCTGTTGCCCCACGGCTATGAGGGCTCGGGCCCCGAGCACTCCTCGGCACGCCTCGAGCGCTTTCTTCAGCTCGCCGCCGAGGGCAACATCCGCGTCGCCCAGCCGACCACCCCGGCCCAGTACTTCCATCTCTTGCGCCGCCAGGCCCGGATCGCCAAGCAGCGCCCGCTGGTCGTCATGACCCCCAAGAGCCTCCTGCGCCTGCCCCAAGCGGCCAGCCGCGTCGGAGAGCTGACCGACGGGCGCTTCCAGCCCGTGCTCGCTGACCCCGAGGCCGATCCCCAGCAGGTCACCCGGCTCGTGCTTTGCACCGGCAAGATCTATTACGACCTGCTCGCCGATCCGGCCAATCAAGACAATCCGGCGGTCGCCGTGGGGCGGGTCGAGCTGCTCTATCCGTTCCCGCAGTCAGAGCTGCTCGAGCTCGTCGGCCGGTATCCCAATCTGTCTGAGGTCGTGTGGGTGCAGGAGGAGCCGCGCAACATGGGCGCGCGCGCCTTCATGTCGCCGCGCCTCCTGCAGGTGCTGCCCGAGGCGCTGCACTTCGGCTACGTCGGGCGGCCCGAGCGGGCGGCTTCGGGGGAGGGCTATCCGATCGCCCACGCCACCGAGCAGCGCCGGATCGTGTCCACCGCGCTCGATCTCAACCAGCCGGTCTCGCAGTACCCGGGCAAAATGCCGGGCGAGCGCTGAACCCCAGCGCCACTTCCGCGCCGACCGTCCGCTCAACCTGACGCCCGGTTGCGCGGCTGCCAGTAGCTAAAGCGGTCAAAAATCGCGTGGGGACTAGGGAGAATGATGGTTCGCTGGGTCCGCGGCCGCCTGCACTCGGCTTATC
>JBAPXO010000111.1:0-14759 GCA_049284255.1 Solirubrobacteraceae bacterium
TCGCCACGAGGCGCCGACCCACCCGCCGCCGCGATCGGCGAGCACCAGCGCCGCCGAGCCCGCCGTCAGCGCACACACCAGCGCAATGAAGATTCCCGCCACGAGCAGCAGCCCGAAGCCCTGCACCATCGGCACCGGCGAGAGCACCAGCACCAGAAATCCGGTCGCGGTGGCCACGGCTGCGGTGGCGATCGTCGGGGCGGCATGGGCGGCGGCCTGGGCCACCGCCTGCTGGGCGGTCAGGGGTGCGCCCCCCTCGAGTAAGGCGAGCCTTCGCGCCTCCTCGGCTCGCGCCTGGAACTGGATCCCGTAGTCGACCGCGAGCCCGATCAGGATCGGAAGCACCGCGATCGAGGCCATCGTCAATGTCGCCCCGACCACCGCCAGCAACCCGAAGGTGATCCCGGTGGCGGCCAGGGCGATGGCCAGGGGCAACAGCCGCGGGCGACTGCGAAAGACGATCAGCAAGGTCGCGGCCATGACCAGCAGCGCGGCGATCAGCAGCCCGGCGATCGCGCCCGTGATCTGGGACGAGAGGTCGTTGATGACAACCGGGACGCCGCTGACCAGGTAACTCCCACCGTAGGCGAGGTGGAATCTAGGCATCCGGATGGCCGCACGGATCCAGTTGATCGCCTGGGCCTGCTGGGCGCTGGTGAGCGACGATTTCAGCCGGACCTGGATAAGCCCGGATTTGGCGGTTGGGAACAGGTAGGCAAAGCGTGCCTTGGGCTGGTTGACCCCCCGCGTCTGGTCGAACACGACCTCTGAGATGAAACTCGCGCTGTCGATCGACGGCTCTGCGCTGAGGCCGGTGCTCACCGCCATCTGCTCAAGGCTGGTCATCTGGTCCTGGTACTCGAGCTGTCCGGCGGCGTTGGCCTCAGACAGCGCCTTCTTCTTGCCCAGCCCCTTGGCGATCGCCAGCTTGTAGGCGTTGCGCTCCGCGCTCTGAGTCGAGGCCTTGACGCTGGACATCATCGTGTTGATGCCGTTGTTGACCGCCGCGACCGCGGTGTTCAGGAACGTCCCCGGGCCGTAGACGACCTGGGCCGGGCGATACTTCATGAGCTTGGCGCAGGGGCTGCCTGGTCCGCCGTAGGGCGCCCCCGTGCCCGACTTGGCCGCCGTGAACGCGCGCAGCTTGGAGTTGGCCTGTACGACCTGTCCGCTCAGGCAAGCCTCGAGCTGGGTCACCGTCGCCAGGTCCTTGGTCTCGACGAGATCGGTGAGCGGCTCACGGACGAGGATCACCACCGGGTCCTCTCCAAAGTGGCGCTGATCGTCGGCGGTCGCCTTATACGTCGACGACGACGAGCTCACGAACGTGTTGGTCTGGGCCGAGGGGCGCAACCCGAGCGCCGCTAGCCCGCCGGCGATGGCCAGCGCGAGGATCAGGCCCACGGTCAGGACCGGCCTGCGCGCGGCAGCCCCGGTAAGCCGCTCGAACTTCGGCACCTTCATGACGTGGTCAGGCTACCGGCGGGCGCCCCGGATCGCGCCACTCTCGAGCGGGCCCCACCACACCACACCGGCATCGCCGGCGCATCAGTCCATCGTGAGCGGGCCCTGAGACTCCCCGGAGAGGAACTGGCGGATGAACGGATTGTCGGAGTTGAGCATGTCCTCGGCCGGTCCGGCCTCCACGATCCGTCCCTTCCACAGCACGTTGATGTAGTCGGCGACGCGGCGCGCGCTCATGATGTCGTGGGTGATGACGCAGAACGTGGGGAGATGCTCACGTTGCTTCTCCTTGGCCTCGTCCATCATGTCGCGGTGGATCTCGAGGATCAGCTCACCCAGGAGGGCGGTGCGAACCGGATCCAGCCCCGAGTCGGGCTCGTCGAAGAGCACGATGTCGGGCTCGAGCACGAGTGCCCGCGCGAACCCGGCACGCTTGCGCATCCCGCCTGAGAGCTCGTTGGGCATCTTCTCCTTGGCGCCACCCAGCCCGACCTCGTTGAGCCGGCGCATGACGATGTCCTCGATCTCGTCCTCGCCCTTCTCGGTGTGCTGGCGCAGCGGGAAGGCAACGTTGTTGAAGAGGTCCATCGAGCCGAACAGGGCGCCGTCCTGGAACAACAGCCCGAACTTCTTGCGCATGTCGAACAGGTCGTCGTCGGCCATGTTCGGGACGGATTCGCCATGGACGAGGATGTCGCCCTGATCGGGATACAGCAGTCCGACCATGTGCTTGATGCACACCGACTTGCCGGTTCCCGAGGGGCCCAGGATCATCGACACCATGCCCTCGGGCAGACCCATGTTCAACCCGCGCAGGATCTTCGAGCGCCCGAACGCCTTATAGGTGTCGATGAACTCCACGGCGTCGGGACGGCCCGACGGATACACCTTGTAGGTGTGCCACTTGTACTCGTCGTCCGAGCTCCCGTCGGGCGGCCCGGGCCGCGGCGGCTGCTCGTCGACGACCGACACGCGCGACCCCGACTCCTCCTTCTCCTCTTCCTCGCCCTCGGAGCCGCCGTCGCGCTGCTTGGCCTGATCCTCCTGCTCGGCGCGAGCCTCGTCGCGCTCTGACTCTTCGGCCGGCCACTCCGGCGTCTCCTGGATCTCGCCGTCGTCGGGCGCCGCGCTCTTGATCTGGTCCTCGCGCTCCTCGGGCGAGAGATCGACCTCGGCGCCGCGAGCCTCGGCGTTGTGCTCCTCGTTCTGGCCGCCGATATCCCGGGGGTCGCTGCTCGCCCCCTCCTCGTCGTCGCCACCGCCGCCGGAGTGCTCGTCGCCTCCGGAGCCCGAATCGCCGTCCGAGTCCGACGACCCCTCGGGTTGCGATGAGTGGACCTTGGTCGCCTCGCGGTCCTCGCCGTCCTGATCCTGTCCCTGAGTGTCTGACTCGTCTGCCATCTAGCCTCCGATTGGTGCCCGCGGATTGGCGCCCCAGAACAGCTGGGTTCCGAGCATTCCTATGAGGTGGACCGCGACGAGGTTCAGGACCATGGATTTGGCCGTTGCTGTTCCGACGCCGACCGGGCCTCCGCTGGCGTTATACCCGTAATAGCAGCCTACGATGACGATGACGACCGCCATCGACATGGCCTTTATCAAGCTGAATAAGAGGTCCGGCGGGTTCTGGAATTGCCAGAAGATTAAGAAGAACCCGCCTGAGGAGACGTAGCCGATCTGCTGCACGACGGCGATGTAGCTGGCGAAGAACCCGGCCCCGATCGAGCACAGGTAGACGAACGGCAGCACCATCACCGCCGCGAGCAACCGGGTGGCGCACAGGAAGCGCATCCCGCTGATCCCCATCACCTCGAGGGCGTCGATCTCGTCGGAGATCCGCATCGATCCGAGCTCGGCGACGAGTCCCGTGCCCACCTTCGCGGCCATCATGTACCCGAAGGCCAGCGGCACCAGCTCACGCAGATCGCACCACGCCGCGAACACGCCCGAGTAGGCGGGCGTGCCCTCACCGTAGGTGAAGTACGCACCCTCGATACCGCACTCCAGGCCGACGAAGAACACGAGGCCCCAGATCACGAGCGTCGAGGAGACGATCAGGATCCCGGCCTGACGCAGGGCCTCGCCGAAGAAGCGCAGCACCCGCAGCGTCGCGACGTCCTTGACCATCGTGCCGCCGAACTTGACGATCTCGCCAAAGGCCTCGATCCAGCCCTTGGGGGTGAGAATCAGGTCGTTCAACTCAGCGCCTCTCTCACTTGATGATTGTCGTGATCTCGGGGTGGGTGGCCAGCAGCGTCTGGGTGAACGCGTAGTTGACCGCGAACACCCCGAGGAAGGCGATGACCACCGCCTGGTTGACGGCCCGCCCCACCCCCTCAGCACCGCCCGAGGCGGTCATCCCCTTGTAACAGCAGACGATCGCGATGATCGCGCCGAAGATCGTCGTCTTGAGCACCGAGCCCCACAGGTCGGTGGTCTCCGCATTGTTGAAGAAGGTCGAGAAGAACGGTCCCAGCGGCGCGTGGTTGACGACCGTGGCCAGGATCCCGCCGAAGACCCCGAAGATCAGCGCGTAGACGTCGAACAGGCCGGTGAGCAGCATCAGCGCCAAAAAGCGCGGGACGACGAGGTTCTTGATCGGGTCGACGCCGAGCACCTGGAGGGCGTCGAGCTCCTCACGGATCTTGCGGGCGCCGAGGTCAGCGGTGATCGCCGTCCCGGCCACGCCGGCGAGCACGACCGCATCGACGAACGGGGCAAATTCCCTGATCGACGCGAGCACGAAGAAGCCACCCAATCGGTCGATGGCGCCGAACAGAACCAGGAAGTTGGCCGACTGCAGACCGGGCGCTTCGTAGCCGAAGGCGATCGTCGAGATCAGGAGCGGGAACCAGCAGAGCCGGATCGCGAACGTGAACTGACTCATGAACTCGCTCCCGTACGGATACGGGGGTCGCACGGCCGAGACGATCGTCCGGCCGGTCAAGATCATCATGTTGCCGGCCTCTTCCAGAATGGATTTGGTCGGCAGGAACGCTCGGTCCGCGACTGCTCGAATCAACTGTTCTCGTTCCTCCCAGGATCAAAAGGCCACAGGCGCGGCCCAGGCAGCGCAACAGCCTACGCTACCGGGGGGGCAAAGACCAACTGACAACCGGCGCAATGCGCCGTCAAGCTGCGTCCGTGAACCCGCGGGCATGGTATGTTGCCCGCGCGTTGAGCGCCTGGAGAACGAGGAGCTGCACGGTCATCGCCGGCGTCCTAGCGATGCTGGCCCTGGCGGCGTGCGGTGGCGGCCAGATGCAGAACGCCAAGGAGCCCAAGGGGCTGTTTCGGGTCTCGGTCGTCGCCGCGAGGTTTCCGACCTCGCAGACCCTGTCCCAGCACACGCGCCTGGTGATCACGGTGCACAACTCCGGCCGCAAAGCGATCCCCGATCTCGCGGTCACGATCTGCAACGTCACCTGTACCTACCCGGCGCCCGCGGGACAGGGCTCGAGCTCGGACGCGTTCTCGGCCAACATCGACCAGGCGCAGCTGGCCAACCCGTCGCGGCCGAACTGGATCATCGACAAACCGCCCGGCACGTGCGGCTACAGCTGTCAGAACGGCGGCCAGGGCGCCTACGTAACCGCCTACGCCAATACCTGGGCGCTCGGCCGGCCGCTGCCGACAGGGCGCACCGCGCGCTTCGTCTGGACGGTGACCGCGGTCAAGCCGGGCAGCCACGTCGTGGCCTGGCAGGTAGCCGCCGGACTCAACGGCAACGCCAGGGCCGTGCTGGCCAACGGCACCAAGCCCCGTGGGACGTTCGTGGTCCACATCAGCTCAAAGCCGCCGCAGACCTACGTCAACAACAAGGGCCAGATCGTCAACGCCCAGTGACGGCAGGGGGCGCTGCCGGCTTGTCAGGCCTCGCTGGACTCGGCCCAGATGTTGACCTGACCGTCGACCGCATAGCGGTCGATCTGCTCGAGCTCTGAGTCGTCGAAGTCGGGGTTATCCAGCGCGGCGACGTTCTGCTCGAGCTGAGCGACGCTCGAGGCACCGAGCAGCGCCGAGGTCACCCGGGGATCGCGCAGCGTCCAGGCGATCGCCATCTGAGCCAGCGACTGGCCGCGGGCGGTGGCGATCTCGTTGAGCTTTTTCGCCCGCTCGACGTTCTCCGGCGTGACCAGGCTCTCGGCGAAGTGGAGCCCGCGCCGCACCCGGGAGTCCTCGGGTACGCCGTCGAGGTACTTGTCGGTCAACAGCCCTTGGGCGAGCGGCGAGAAGGCGATGCACCCCGCTCCCTCACGCTCGAGCACTTCGAGGAGCTCGGACTCGATCCAGCGGTTGAACATCGAATACGAGGGCTGGTGGATGAGCAGCGGGGTGCCGAGCTGGCGAAGGATCTCGACCGCCTCCTCGGTGTGGCGGGGGCCGTAGGAGGAGATCCCGACGTAGCGCGCCTTGCCCGCCTGGACGGCGGTGTGCAAGGCCCCCAGCGTCTCGTCGAGCGGGGTCTCGGGATCGAACCGATGCGAGTAGAAGATGTCGACGTGGTCGAGCCCCATGCGGGCGAGGCTCTGGTCGAGGCTGGCGAGCAGGTACTTGCGTGAGCCCCAATCCCCGTAGGGCCCGGGCCACATGTCATATCCGGCCTTGGTGGAGATCACCAGCTCGTCGCGCAGCCGCGAGAAGTCCTTGGCGAAAATGCGGCCGAAGTTGATCTCGGCGCTGCCGTAGGGCGGCCCGTAGTTGTTGGCGAGATCGAAGTGGGTGATCCCGAGGTCGAAGGCGCGGCGCAGGATCGCCCGCGAGATCCCCAGCGGCCGGTCGTCGCCGAAGTTCTGCCACAGGCCGAGGGAGATCGGCGGCAGCTTGAGTCCACTGCGCCCGCAGCGGTTGTAGGGCACGCGCTCGTAGCGGTCGGCGGCCGGGACGTACTGGGAGGCGGGGCCGATCTCGGCGTCAGGCGTCATCGCCCACAATCTTCTCAGGTAAGGGCGCGCGCCCACCCGGTGGGCCGTCCGGCCGACCGTCTTGACCCCGGTTTGGCCATCGGGATAGTGACCTGCTCCGGGACGTCGCCTAGCCTACGCGGCGTCCCGATCGCCCGGGACGGATCATCCACGCGCGCGCTCCCGCCGCCGGACCGCGAACAGGAAGGATTAATAAAAAGCATGCCCATTCGCCAGCAGAACGTCCTTGCCGCCCAGTGGGCCCCCAACGGGGCCTCGCTTGGAGCCCCCGACCTCACCTCCCCGGACAACCAGGTCTTCGGGTCCAATGTCTTCAGCCCGGCGATCCAGCGCCAACGTCTGCCCAAGGACGTCTACCGGCGGCTCTCGAGGACGCTGGCCAGAGGTGAGGCGCTCGACACGACGCTCGCTGACGCCGTCGCCCTGGCGATGAAGGAATGGGCGCTCGAGAAGGGCGCCACGCACTATTCGCACTGGTTTCAGCCCCTCACCGGCCTGACCGCTGAGAAGCACGACAGCTTCTACGCGCCGACCGGTGAAGGCACGGCGCTCGCCGAGTTCTCAGGCAAGGAGCTCATCCAGGCCGAGCCCGACGCCTCCTCCTTCCCCACGGGCGGCATCCGGGCAACCTTCGAGGCCCGCGGCTACACCGCCTGGGACCCGACGTCGCCGGCCTTCATCCTGGAGAACCCCAACGGCGCGCTGCTGTGTATCCCCACGGCCTTCGTCTCCTGGACGGGCGAGGCCCTGGACTACAAGATCCCACTCCTGCGCTCCATGGACGCGTTGTCGAAGTCGGCGATGCGGGCCCTCAAGCTGTTTGGCAATACGACCGCGGCGCGCGTGTTCACCACGGTCGGGCCCGAGCAGGAGTACTTCCTGATCGACGAGCAGTACTACTTCGAGCGCCCTGATCTGGTGACGACCGGCCGTACGCTGTTCGGCGCCAAGCCCCCCAAGGGCCACGAGCTCGACGACCACTACTTCGGCTCGATCCCCGAGCGCGTGCTGGCGTGCATGCTCGACACCGAGAAGGAGCTGGCCAAGCTCGGCGTGCCCATCAAGACGCGCCACAACGAGGTCGCGCCCGCTCAGTACGAGGTCGCCCCGATCTTCGAGAACTCCAACGTCGGCGCCGACCATCAGCAGCTGACGATGCAGATCATGCAGAACGTCGCCCGCCGCTACGGGTTGGTGTGCCTGCTGCACGAGAAGCCGTTCGCGGGGGTCAACGGCTCGGGCAAGCACAACAACTGGTCGATGGGGACCGACGACGGCGAGAACCTGCTCGAGCCGGGCGACACCCCGCACGAGAACCTCCAGTTCCTGTTCTTCTGCGCGGCCGTCATCCAGGCCGTCAACAAGCACCAGGGCCTGCTGCGGGCCTCGATCGCCGGCGCCGGCCAGGATCACCGGCTCGGCGCCAACGAGGCGCCACCGGCGATCATCTCGATCTTCCTCGGAACCGAGCTCGAGAAGGTCTTCGGTGCGATCGAGCGCGGAGAGGCGGGCGAGTCGACGCCCGAGTCCTTCCTCGGCCTGGGCACGCCGGTGCTCCCGCCGCTGCCGATGCACGGCGGCGACCGCAACCGCACGAGCCCGTTCGCGTTCACCGGCAACAAGTTCGAGTTCCGAGCGCTGGGATCGAGCATGTCGCTGTCGCTGCCCAACACCGTGCTCAACACGATCGTCGCCGAGGCAATCGATTACCTGGCCGAGGAGCTCGAGAACGCCGTGGAGAACGGAAGCGAGGTCGAGGCGGCGCTGCCGTCCATCCTGCAGCGAAGCTACGCCGCCAACAAGCAGGTGGTGTTCGGCGGCGACAACTACTCCGAGGACTGGCACTCCGAGGCCGAGTCGCGAGGGCTGTTGAACCTGCGGGCCACCCCGGACGCGCTGCCCTACCTGGTCTCCGACGACACCGAGGAGCTGTTCTCAAACTACGGGGTGCTCTCCCCGCGTGAGCTCGAGTCCCGGTATGAGGTCTTCCTGGAGCAGTACGTGACAACGCTCAACATCGAGGCCGAGACGGCCGCGGCGATCGCCAAGACGATGCTGCTACCGGCCGCCGCCCGCCACCTGGCGCTGCTCAACAGCGCCGAGCTCGGTGAGCTTGCCGGCGAGACCTCGGAGCTCGTCGCATCGTTCGCCGACGCCATCCGTCAGCTGGACTCCACCAACCTGGAGGAGAACCATCCCCAGGACGACCTGATGCAGGACGCCAAGTACATGCGTGACACCACCATCCCGGCGATGACGGCGGTCCGCGACGCGGCCGACAAGCTGGAGAAGATCGTGGCCGACGATCTCTGGCCGCTGCCCAAGTACTCAGAGATTCTGTTCGTCAAGTAGTTCCAGGGAAGTTTTCGGCTCCAGCGGGCCCGGTGGGCGCACCGCAACTTGCGGGCGTCTGCCGGGTTCTTCGCTACGGTGAGTCGCCGTATGGCGCCAGACCGCGGTGCGTGCGGTCGTCGGATGAGGCACCTTCCGGTCCGGCTGCGCAGCTTCCTGTTGATTGCGCTCGCCTTGGTGTGCGCAGCCGCGGCCTGCGCGAGTGGCGCTGGGGCATCCGGCGGCGGGGCCGGTCTGGGCGCCAAGCACCGGGCGGCCAAGCGGTCGGCCGCCCGCCCTCGGGGTCATGCCGCGGGGTCAAGCAGTCCGCTCGTCGGCCGCGCGATGTGGATCTGGGAGCTGCCTGATACCAACGGCGGCAACCTGGGCTCGATCATCGCCAGCGCCCACCGGTACGGGGTCAGCACGCTGATGATCAAGTCAAGCGACGGCACCAACCTGTGGTCGCAGTTCAACTCCTCGCTCGTGGCCACCCTGCATCGCGCCGGGCTGCGAGTGTGCGCCTGGCAGTACGTCTACGGCGACCATCCCGTGACCGAGGCCTACATGGGAGCCGATGCCGTCCACGACGGCGCCAACTGCCTGATCATCGACGCCGAGTCCGAATACGAGGGCAAGTACATCTCGGCCCAGACCTATCTCGGCCGGCTGCGCCAGCTGATCGGCGCGGGCTATCCGCTCGCCCTGGCCGGCTTCCCCTACGTCGACTACCACCCCGGCTTCCCGTACTCGGTGTTCCTGGGCCCTAACGGCGCCCAGTACAACGCCCCGCAGATGTACTGGAAGGACATCGGCGTGAGCACCGACGCGGTGTTCGCCCACACCTACTCCTACAACCTGATCTACCGCCGCCCCATCTTCCCCCTCGGCCAGGTCTACTCCAATCCCCCCGCCCACCAGATCATGCGCTTCCGCGAGCTCTCCAAGGTCTACTACGCCTCCGGCCTGAGCTGGTGGGACTGGCAGGAGGCCTCGTCCGCCGCCTGGACTGCGCTGTCGCGTCCGGCCGGCGCCCTGCACGGCTACACCCCCTATCGGGTGATGGCCGATGTCGGCGATGGCGCTCAGGGGGACCTGGTTGTCTGGGCCCAGGAGCACCTGATCACCGCCGGCTTCCACATCGGCGTCAGCGGCGATTTCGGCTACCACACGCTGCTCGCGGTGCAGGGGTTCCAGACCGCCCATCGACTCACTCCTGACGGCGTCATCGGTCCCTCGACATGGTCCGCGCTCCTGCGCTACCGGCCCGCCCGAATCAGCTGGGCAGCCGCCGTCCACGGTCGTCGCCAAACGCTCGCACGCTCCGCCACCCGGGGGGTCGAGATTGCGACCGTACCCCGGTCAGCGTCGCGGCGCGCCAAGGGCTACGAGATCCCCAAGGACCTCGGCGCCGGCCGGCCGTAGCGTCAGCTTGAGAGCAGCGACGCCCCCACCCACCCGCGCTGACCGCCGGTGCCGGGAGGGGCGAAGAAGTAGCCGCCGCCAACCGGCGTGATGTAGTCGGTCATCGGCTCGGCGCTGAGCCGTTTTTGGATGGTGGCGTACTGGCGCGCCGGGTCCTGGTTGAACGCGACGAAGATCAGCCCCTCGTCCAGCGTGCCGGCGGAGTCGACGCCGCGGTGGTAGCTGTAGCTGCGGCGGACGATCCGCTGATCGGCCGTGGGTGCCGTGCGCGGGTTGGCGATGCGGATGTGGGCATTTAGCGGGATCCGTCTGCCATGGGGATCGAGGTCGTAGCGGGGGTCCTGAAACTCGTTGGTGCCGCCGAGCGGCGCGCCGGTGGTGCGTACGCGACCGATCATGTTCTGCTGCTCCTCAAGACCAACACGGTCCCAAAATTCGACGTGCATTCGGATCGTACGAATGATCTGGAAGGTGCCGTTCGCGGTCCAGGTTGGTCCGTGACCACCGTTGACCCACACCAGCTGCTGCATGAGATCGGGGTTGGCGACGTCGGGGTTGGCCGTGCCGTCGCGGAATGCGAACAGGTTGCGCGGCGAGCTGCGCTGGGTCGGCCCGCGGTTCTCGCCCTGAAAGCCGTCGATCGTCCAGCGGACCGCGAATGCACCATCGAGGACGCGCATGATCTCCCGGACGCCATGCACGACGGTGTCGCGATGGTCGGCGCAGATCTGAAGCAGCAGGTCGCCGCCGCTGCGCGCGGGATCGATGTCGTCGTTGGGGAACCGCGGCATCGCGATCAGCCCGGCGGGGCGCTGGCGGGCGAGCCCGTAGCGCTCGTCAAACAGGGAGGCGCCGAACGCCACGGTGACGGTCAGGTTGTCAGGAAGGATCACCGGGCCGATCGTGCCGGAGTCCGGTGGCGGGGCATCGACCGGCGCTTGCCCAGCCGGTCCGCCGGTCGTCAGTTGACGGATGCGAGCCGTCAGGGACTTCAGGGCGACGGCCAGCGCCGGTCGGTTCGGGCACAGCGAGTCCAGAGCGATGAAGGTGGCCTGGTCCTGCCGCGGGGTTAGGATCCCGGCTTGGTGGCGGCCGTCGAACGGCACCTGGCCGAGTAGCCTCCCGGCGGCGACTATTTCGCCCGGACTCGGGTTGCTCGTCTCGGCCTCGGCCACCGATCCGAGTCCCACCGAGGCGGCGGCGGTCCCAACCCCGGCCAGAAAATGGCGACGATCGATACCGGTCATTTCGGTAGCTTCGGGGTGGGACGCACGGGGGTGGTGTTCAAGTACACCGGGATCGCCTGGAGCGCCTGCAGAGCGCCGGCGGTCGCGCCGTCGAGGCGCTCGCGCTCCTGCGCGCGCAGGGCCCCGAGAGTGGGCAGCCTCCCGGCGTGGTCGTCGCGAATCGTGGCAAGGGCGCGCCGGAGTATCACGAGGCGTCCGGCGATGTTTGAGTTAAGCGGTTGCCCGATGAGCGCGTTGAGCGTGTGGAAGACCTCCTCGGTGGCGTCCAACGACGCCTGGGTGGCCAGCACGCCCTCGCCGCTCCAGGGGACCGACGTCCCGCTGAGGAAGTCACGCTCTGCGTCCTCGAGGATCTCGTGCGCGCGCGTGACGTAGTCGGTCACAGGCAGCCCCACCGTGGGGAGCACCTGCGTCAAGCGCCGGACGTTGGACCGCAGCTGAGCGGCCACGGGTTGGAGCCGGCCAAGCGGCTGGCCGGTCCACAGTCCGTACTCCAGACGATGCAGGCCGATGAATCGGGGATCGTCCACGCCCCTGGGGAGTCCGCCGGGCAGACCGTCGATCGCCTCGTTGAGCCGACCAAATTCTCCATAGACGGCACCCAGGCTCAGATACTGCGCGAACGCCGCCTTCCAGGCCGATTGGGCCCCGCTGCGATTCCCGGCGGCCAGCGCGACCTGTATGGCCTTGACCTGCGGACCAAGCTTCGCCGCGACGCGTTCGGCGTATCGCCGGTAGTACGCGATGCTGGCCCTGAAGAAGCTCACCGGGGCCGGCTGCTCGGGACCGCCGGGTGCGTTCGCCGAGGCGTCCGCGGCCGCCAGCTGCTGCGTATAGCGCTGCTCGGCGCGCGAGGGCACGGACGTGTGTGAGCCGCAACCCGCAGCCGCCAACGCCGTCACCAACAGCGCAGCCACGCCTGCTCGACTCGGCCACACCGGCCGGAGTGTAGCCCTGGGCTATGGGGCCCAACCCCATACGCGGACGGGGGGCTGCGGTCAGAGGAGCTCGTGCTCGCGGGCGTAGGCCACGAGCTCGGCTCGCGAGGTCCGCTGCGTCTTCTGCTGGATGTGCGCGCGGTGAGACTCGACCGTGCGAACGCTGAGATAGAGCTGGGAGGCGATCTCGCCGTTGGTGTGGCCGAGCGCGATCAGGCGCAGCACCTCGAGCTCGCGTCCGCTGAGATCGTCAGGGGGGCCGGCGCGGACGGGAACCTCGGCCGCCAGGCGAGCACCCAGCCCGGGATCCAGGTAGGTGCGCCCGTCGGCCGCCAGGCGCACGGCCTGGATCAGCTCGGCCTCTCCGGCCTCCTTGAGGACGTAGCCGGTGGCGCCGGCGCGTAGCGCCTCCCGGGCGAGCTCGGGCTCGGCCTGCATCGTCAGGACGACGATCTGGGTCTCGGGCGCGGCGGCGCGCAACCGCGGGATCGCAGGCAGCGTCGAGCCTCCGGGCATGTTGACGTCGAGCACGAGCACCCGCGGGCGGTAGGCGGTTACGCGGCGCTCGGTCAACGCCAGGTCGCCGGCCTCCGAGACGACCGTGAAGTCGTCCTCGGCCTCGAGCAGCATCCGGAGGCCGGCGCGCACCATCTGGTGATCGTCGGCGATGACGATCGTAATCTTGTCCTCGGGAGCCGAGCCGACGTCCGCGGTGCTCACGGCTGCTACTCCAGCACCGTGCCCGGCTCGAGCTCGAGTGGCTCCTCGGTGTCCAGCGACACGGCGCCGCGCACGGTCACGCCCGCGCCGAAGGTCACGTCGCCGTGGACCACCAGGCGCTCGGCCTCGCGCAGGGACGGCGGCCCGTCCGGGAAGCGCTGTTCGAACTCATCGATGATCCGGTAGAAGCGCTTGTCGAGCTCGACGTAGGGCAGATCATCAGCTCGCTCGGGGACCGGCTGTACCTCGAGGTCATCGGAGACCCGGTAGACGTCTGAACGCAGCACCAGCAGGTCATCGGTCGTCTTGACCGGGGCAAAGCGGGTGCGGGGCACGAGCAGGAGGCTGGCTCCCGGGAATGCCTCGATCGCCGCTCCCATCGCGCTCTCGAGCTGAATAACCGGCGGCGAATCTGAGTCGCGGGGGTCGACGGTCTTGCGGTTGACGATCAGCGGCAGCTCGAGCACGCCGTCGCTGGCGTCCAGGGCCTCGGCCAGGGCTCGAAGGTCGATCCACAAGGTGTTGGTGTTGTAGTACCGCCAGCGGCGGAAGTCACGGAAGGATTCCTCGTCCTCGGGCGGGGTCTGGGCCGTCTCCCGCAGGACCAGCTGATCGTCGGCGCGCCGGCGCGCGACGTGACCGCCCTTGCGGTCGGCCTCGGTACCGCGCACGACCTCCATCAGGAACGGGATCCCGCCCTGCTCCAGATGGGCGGCCACCCGCGGGTCAAGCTGGGCTCCGAGGTTGTCGGAGTTGGAGATCATGGCGTAGCGAAAGTCACGCTCCAGCAGCTCGTCGAGCATCCCGGAGCGCCGCAGCGCACCGTACACATCGCCGTGCCCGGGCGGGTTCCACTCCAGGGCCGGACCCTTGGGCCAGCTCACGGGCTCAAGCGTGTCAGCGTCGAGCTTGGGAACCATGCTCTGCATGAAGTCGGGGTCGATCCCGTCGTTGTCGAGTTCGGAGTGCTCGGCGAGCGCGGCGAGGGTCGCCTCCCGCGTGGCCTCGCTGTCCATCAGGACGAGCGGCAGCCGCACGTCGTAGCGCTTTCGCAGGGCCACCGTCTGGCCGATGATGATGTCCAGGAACGAGCGGCCGTCGCGCGCCTCCATCAGCGACTTGGGCTGCTGCAGGCCCATGGTCGTCGCCAAGCCGCCGTTGAGCTTGACCACGGCAACCCCGGCAAGCGCCTGCGCGGCATCGGCGTCGGGCAGGTCCTCGAGCGCCGGGACGTCACCGGCGGGCTCGAGCTCGGAACTGGGAAGCATCGCCTCCTGGCCCGACTCCAGCCGCGAGTAGGCGTTCTCGAAGGTGCGGATCGCCTCCTCGTGCGCTCCAGCTTCCCGCATCTTCGCGGTTGCCTCATGCAGGCCCGCATCACTCATGGTGTGCATTGTGCCCGGCCCCACGGCCGGGACGCTCCCACGTCCGCGCACGCCCGCCGGACGCCAAGTTCGGCGGCCGGCGGCACGGCATTCGTCTGAGCCTGGTGGTTGTCCGCTAGCGCGCGGTGGCCCGTCGCCTGACCAGGGAGTCGAGCGTGACGGCAGCGATCAGCACGATCGCCGTAGCGATGTCCTGACCGGCGGCGCTGATGCCCATCAGCGCGAGCCCGTTGAACACCGCCGCGATGACGACTCCGCCGAGCAGGGCGTGCAACATCTTGCCCCGGCCACCGAAGAGGCTCGTGCCGCCGATGACGGCCGCTG
>JBAPXO010000112.1:0-4812 GCA_049284255.1 Solirubrobacteraceae bacterium
ACCTAGGAGTCCGGGCGGCTGGGATGCCCCTCGCCCGGCCACGGCGCGAGCAAGATGAGCAGCCGCGAATCGGCGACCGACTCGACCTCGTGGCGCTCGCCCGGCGCGAAGTGCAGCAGGCCATGGGGCGCCAGCCGCCGCTCGCCTTCGGCTGACCGGATCAGGAGCTCGCCCTCGAGCAGCAGCACGAGCGCGTGCTCGTGGACCTGGTGGTCCTGTAGGAGCTCGCCCTCCGGAAGCGCGAGCAGGATGACGCGGTTGGCTTGCTCGTCTGAGCGCAGCACCCGCGGCGCGTGCGCCTCGACCGTCTCGGAGTCCAGCTGCCAGACATCCATCGCGGGGCGGATGATATGGCGCCGGGAGGCGTGCGCAACCAAAATGACGGGTTGCCGGATCCTCGGATGCGCGCTACGGTCGCTTCCAGGTGCGGACCGGGAATCTGCTCAAACAGTGGTGGAAGGCCGTCTTGCTCGTCGCGGTTGGAGCGGTCGGAGGTGGCGCGGCGTTCGCGGTGGCGTCGGTACCCGACGGCAGCGGCGCGATTCACGCCTGCGTGAACGTGAGCACCCAGGGGGGCTCGCTGGAGCCATACACCAACCAGGGGGCGAACGTCACCGTCATTGACCCCGACGCCGGCCAGCACTGTCTCGCCGACGACGGAACGATCACCAACCAGACCACGCTCAGCTGGGACGTCACCGGTCCGCAGGGACCCCAGGGTGCGCCCGGAACGGCAGGCCGTCAGGGCGCCACCGGGTCTGCCGGCTCGGGGGTTACGAGCACGTTCCTCGTCACGCCGCCGCCGATTACGAGCCGCTCCAAGCCGGTGGGTCAGGCTGCCGTCGGTGGGCTCAACTTCTCCGTGCTCGACTACAGCCAGGGGTCGGCCAGCACCCCGGCTACCGCGGCCGGCGGCGGCAAGGTGACCGTGCACGACATCACGATCACCAAGCAGGTCGACAAGGCCTCACCGAGCCTCTTTCAGGCGTGTGCCACCGGCAAGCACTTCCCCAAGGTGACGCTCAGCTTGCGCAAGGCGTCGGGCTCGAGGTCCTTCCTGCACGTGACGATGCAGGACGTCGTCATCTCGTCGTTGCAGAACGAGAGCGCGGCCGATAAGGCGTCAACGCCGACGGAGTCGGTCACCTTCAACTACGGCTCGATCAAGTGGACCTACACCCAGCAAAAGCGCGCCGGCTGAGGGCTTTCTAGGGCGCCTGCGCGCGCTCGATCAGCCGGAACTTCTGCACCTTGCCGGTAGCCGTCGTCGGCAGCTCGTCGGCGGCCAGGAAGCGCACCTGCGCGGGCACCTTGAAGCGCGCCAGCCGCTCCCCGCACCATTCGAGCAGGTCACCCGCGCTCGGAGCATTCCCGGTGGCCGGGACCACCCAGGCGCACCCCACCGCGCCCATTCGCTCGTCGGGCAGCCCGGCGACGTAGGCCTGGGCGACGCCGGGGTGCGAGCTCAAACACTCCTCGACCTCCTTGGGCGCCACGAGCTCGGCGCCGCACTTGTACAGCTCGTTGCTGCGCCCGGTGAGTACGACGCTGCCGTCGGGCTCGATCCGGCCGAGATCGCCGGAGCGCAGCCAGCCGTCGGGTGAGAGGGCGGCCTCGGTCTCCCGAGGCTTGTTGTAGTAGCCGTGGGTGACGATCGGCCCTCGCGCCGTGAGCTCGCCCTCGAAACCGGCGGGCAGGTCCTCCCCGGTCATGGGGTCGACCGTCTTGTAGGTCACGAGCAGCCCGTCTGACTCCGGGTTCCCGGCGACGCCGCCCCGCTTGCAACGTCCCACCGTGTTCGCGACCAGCTGCAGCGGACCGTCGGGCTCGGTGTAGGTGGTGGCGGCGGAGGTCTCGGTCATGCCGTAGCCGGTGACGATCTCGGGCACCCCAAGCTCGTCGCGCACCGCCTGCCAGAGCCGCACCGGGGCGGGCGCGGCCGCCGACATGACCGCGCGCAGGGAGTCGACGTCGAAGCGACCGCCTTGAGCGGCCGCGAGCACGGCGATCGTCATCGTGGGTACGAACAGCGCCTCGTCGGCCCGGTGTTTCTCGATCGCCTGGAGGGTGGCCACCGGATCGAAGGCCGTCTGGGGGATGATCGCCCCGCCCGCGAACAGGCTGGCCAGCAGCCCCTCGACATACGCGAAGACGTGGTACAGGGGCAGCGCGAACAGGATCCGTCGTCCGTCCTGGAAGGCTCGCGTCCAGGCCGATCCGTAGGCGCTGCGCAGGAGCGCGTCGTGGGAGAGGAGCACGCCCTTGGGAGTGCCGCTCGTTCCCGAGGTGTAGATCACGTCGGCGGTCGCCAGGGGATCAAAGCGGCTCGCGCGGGCGTCGAGCTCGAGCAGGCCCGCGTCATCGGCGAGGTCCTCGACTTCACCGAGCAAGCGAGCCTCCGGCCGCGCTCCGCCGTGCACGACGACGTCGCGCAGCGCGGGCAGGCGCTCGCCCCCGCCTCCCTCCTCCCAGCCCGGGATGAGCTGATCGAGCGCGCTCAGGTAATCGAGGTCGCGGAAGCGATCCATGGTCACGAGGACGCTCGCGTCCGACTGCTTCAGCACGTAGGCGAGCTCGTCGCGGCGCAGCAGGAAGTTGACCGGGACGGCGACCGCGCCCGCCCGCGCGATGGCGAACTTGAGGGCTACGAACTCCGGGTAGTTGGCCATAACCACCGCCACGTGCTCGCCCGGCGAGACGTTGAGCGCCACCAGCCCCGCCGCCAGCCGGCGTGACCACTCGCGTACCTCCTCATAGCTGTAGGTGCGCTGCACCCCGATCACGAAGGGGCGATTGGGGTGGCGGGCCGCGGCGGCGTCAAGCGCCTCAGACAGCGTGAGCTGTGGCCACGCCGGATATGCGGCCTCCAGGGCTCCCCGGCGCTCGCTCACCGAGGGCATCGTCGACGCTGCCCGCGCCATGGGCGGAAGCCTAGTGCCCGTTGATTCCCCAGACGCGACACCAGGCCAATCGGATACGGTGGCGCCGGTGGCGGTCGCGGTCACACCCGTCAAGGGCTTCGCCGACCTGCGCGCGTTCGTCGCGCTCCCCTTCAGGCTGCACGCCGGAACGCCCTGGATCGGGCCGCTCAAGCTCGAGCGCTACATCTTCCTGAGCCGCAAGCTCAACGCCTACTTCAGCCACGGCGAGGCCGAGTACTTCCTGGCCCGGCGCGACGGACGCGTGGTCGGCCGGATCACCGCCCAGATCGACAACGCCTACAACGAGTTTCACGCCAGCCGCGACGGCATGTTCGGCTTTCTCGAGCTCGAGGACGACCCCGAGGTATTGGACGCGCTGCTCAGCGCCGCCGCGGCCTGGCTGGGCGAGCGCGGGTGTGAGCGCATGCTGGGGCCGATGGACTTCCAGCTCAACGACGAGTCCGGGGTGCTGATCGAGGGCTTTGAGCGCAAGCCAATGATCAAGCAGCCCTGGCACGCGCCCTACTACCAGCGCTTGTGTGAAGCGAGCGGCCTGAGCAAGGCGATGGACCTCCTGATGTGGGAGCGCTCGACTGTCGACCCCGCTGTGGTCGACCCCCGGATCGGGCGGATGGCCCAGCGCGCCCACGACCGCTACGGGGTGCGCATCCGCCCCATGTCACGCCGGCATCTGCGTCGCGAGCTCGAGGGGTTCGCCAAGGTCTACAACTCGGCGTGGTCGCACAACTGGGGATTTGTCCCCTACTCCAAGGAGGATCTCGACGCCTACGCGCTCGACCTGCACCTCGTCTATGACCGCAACTGGTTCATGGTCGCCGAGATCGGCGACGAGGTGGTCGGGATCGCGATCACCGTGCCCGACGTCAACCAGGTGCTCGAGAAGATGCGCGGCCGGCTGCTGCCCCTGGGCTGGTGGTACTACCTGAACAAGAGCCGGATCATCGACCGCATCCGCGTCGGCTTTTTGGGGGTCATGCCCGAGTACGAGCACACCGGGGTCGGCGCTGCCCTTTACATGGCCCAATACGCCGCCGGCGAGAAGACGCGCCAGAGGGGCGGCGAGATGGGCTGGATCCTCGAGAGCAACAACTCGATGAACCACGCCATGGAGGCGCTCGGCGGGCGCGTGGTCAAGCGCTACCGCGTCTACGAGCGTCCGCTCTGACAGCCTGGGAGCGTCGCTCTGACTGCGTGGGAGAGAAGGGTGGGCCGCCCCTGCGGGGGGCGGCCCTGTTTGCCTTAGCTCTTGGCCGTTGCCTTGGCCTTGGTCGTGGCCTTGGACTTGGCGGCGACCGGTTTGCGGCTGTACTTCTTGATGAAGGCCTCGGTGAGCTCGTGGGCCTCGTCGTCGGGCCGCTGGTTCATCGGTGACTTCATCAGGTAGGAGCTCGGACCATCCAGCTGACCCGAGAGGCCGCTGTTGAGCGCGAGCTTGCAGATGCGCACGGCGTCGGTGACGATGCCGGCGGAGTTGGGGGAGTCCCAGACCTCGAGCTTGAGCTCGGCGGTCAGGGGGACATCGCCGAACGCCTGACCCTCGAGGCGGATGTGCGCCCACTTGCGGTCAGTCAGCCACGGCACGTAGTCCGACGGGCCGACGTGGACGTCGTCGGCGGGCAGGGTGTGGCCCATGATCGAGGTGACGGCGTTGGTCTTGGAGATCTTCTTGGACTCCAGACGATCGCGCTCGAGCATGTTGTAGAAGTCCATGTTGCCGCCCACGTTGAGCTGGGAGGTGCGCAGCAGCTTGACCCCACGGTCGTGGAACAACCGGGCCAGGTTGCGGTGGACGATCGTCGCGCCGACCTGGGACTTGATGTCGTCGCCGACGATCGGCAGGCCGGCCTTCTTGAACCGCTTGTTCCAGTAG
>JBAPXO010000113.1:0-2912 GCA_049284255.1 Solirubrobacteraceae bacterium
GATGGGCTCATCGCTGTGGCGGCCGCTAACCAAGCGACTGGCTACGCGCGGTTTCTTCTGTCTGGCGCCGACATGGCCGCTGGGGGCGCACACCGAGCCGATGCTCGCCGGCGCCGAGCTGACGATGGAGGGCATTGCGGCGATGGTGGGGGAGCTGCTCGATGCGCTCGCGCTCGAGGACGTCGTGCTCGTCGGCAACGACACGGGGGGCGCGATCGCCCAGATCGTCGCCACCAGCGCGCCCGACCGGCTTGGCGCGCTGGTGCTGACCAGCTGCGACGCCTTCGAGCACTTCCCGCCGCCGATCCTGAAGCCATTGATCGCCGCGGCGAAGGCCGGCCCTGCTTACGACGCGGCGCTTCAACCGCTCCGGACGAAGTTCGGACGCAACCGTGGATTTGGGGCACTGGCTCACGCAGACATCGATGACCTTGTCGCGGCGTGGGTCGAGCCCGTGCTCACCAACCGCCGGGTCAGGAAGAACCTGCGGCGCCTGACCGCCTCGCTGAATCGCGAGACGACGGTTCAAGCCGCGGCGCTCCTACCGACGTTCACCAAGCCGGCGCTCGTCGCCTGGTCTGCCGACGATGCCTTCTTCCCGCGCGAGGACGGCGAGCGGCTGGCGGCGGCCCTACCCAACGGTCGGCTCGAGGTCATCGAGAACGCGAGGACGTTCTCGATGATCGACCAACCCGACCGGCTCGCGGACCTTATCGCCGACTTCGCCCAGATTGAAGCGAACGAGCGTGCCGCGTGACGAGTGAGCGGCGCCAGACCGTCTGTCGCCGGACGCGGCCCGTGGCGGCGCTTCCCCCATCACATGAGTCGGCGGTCAAGCACGGAGGCCATTGCTCGCCTGGCGCGCTGAAGCGACTCGCGGTTGCGGTTAAGTTGAAAGTCGCAGTTGGCTCCGACCGCGAGCGCGTTGATCGCGAAAGCCACATCCTTGGGGTCGGTATCGGCGGGCAGCTCACCCTGCTCGATCGCTGTGGTCGCCTCATGCTCTAGGAGGGCCACCCAACGTTGCATCACCGTCTTTACGGCGGCGTTCATGGGTCCCTCACGCGCGTCGAACTCCACCATCGCAGTGGTGAGAAAGCAGCCGCCGGGAAATGGGGGGTCGCCTAGGTAGGCGACCCAGGCGTCGCAGATGGCGTTCAGGCGACACAGCCCCGACGTCGCCGTGGACGCGGGCTCATACACGGCGCCGCGAAAAATGGTGGCGGCTTGATCGAGCGTTGCCAGCTGCAGTTGCTCTTTGGCGCCGAAGCGGCCCACTAGCCCGCTCTTGCTCATGCCGAGCCGATCGGCCAGCCGGCCGATGGTGAGTCCCTCGAGGCCGACGACCGATGCGAGCTGCACCGCGGCGGAGAGGGTGTCAGCTCGCGACCTAGCCACTTCGGCGGCGGATCGGCGCGGCATCGCGTCAATTCTACAAACCGAACGGTCGTTTCCTATATGTTTCCGAACGATCGTTCTGTTTGTCGTCAAATGGACGGAGGAGACATGCGAATCAGGTGGCTTGGCTGGGCCGGCGTGGAGCTTGAGGCGCAAGGCGAGCGTGTAGTAGTCGACCCACTCGATGACGCGGGCGCCGTATTCGCGTGGCTAGGGGAGCGAGCTGGCGCGATCGCGATCCCCGAAGTTGTCCCGGCCCGGCCCGGGGCGATCGCCGGCCTCCTGACGCATCTGCACCGCGATCACGCGGACGCCGCCGCGCTCAGAAGCGCTCTCGGCGCCGGCGCGCCCGTTTATGAACCGGTGGACTATGGCGGCGAGGGCCGCGAGCGACTGGCCGTCATCCAGGCCGATCACGAGCTGACGGACGCCCGACTCAGCCGCCACACAGCCGCTGTATGGACTACGACCACGGCCCGGGCGTTCACGCTTACCGCGTTGCCCGCGGTCGACGGGACTGGAGATCCCCAGGTGTCCTGGCTGCTCGAAGCGGAGGGCAAGAAGGTCCTGCATCTCGGGGACACCATGTGGCACGGCTGGTGGTGGCGCATCCGCGAGCGCTACGGGGCGCCCGACGTCGTCCTGGCGCCCATCAACGGCGCCCGGCTCTCCTTTCCGCATCGCCAGCCCTCCAGCCCGCTGCCGGGGGCCATGGAACCAGAGCAGGCCGCTCTGGCCGCCGAGATCCTGCAGGCTGACCGACTGGTCCCGATCCACTACGGCGCTTACGACCTACCGGGCATATACGAGTCGGTCAGCGAGCCCCTGAAGCGGCTGGCCGCCGCCACCGCCCGCTCCACACCGATGAAGCTCGGCGAGACGATCGAGATCTAGCCCCTCGAGTCGATAATCCGCCACCGCAACCGGGCGAGCCTCGAGCGGCCCTTGGAAACTGGCATGGCAGGGTATTGCCATGGGCACGGCTGGGCTTGAACCAGCGACCTCTCGCGTGTGAAGCGAGCGCTCTCCCACTGAGCTACGCGCCCGGGCGCAGCGGATTCTACGCGGCGGGCGCGCAGCGCCGAGCGTCGCCGGCGCATCGACTCCTTGCGGTCGGGGTAGGCGACGGTATGGTCTGGAGCGACCCCATCACGCGCCGCCGCCCCGTAAGCCCCGCGTCAGAGGACTTACCGTCGCCTTCACCACCGGTGAGGGTTCAGGCCGGGAGGAGCGGGAGGATGCAGGTGCAATGGCGCAACGCAAAGGTGTCTGAGTAGTGATCCAGTGTTGAGTAAACGTGCGCTGCTCACGGCGGTCCTCGGGGCGGCTTCGGTCGGCTTGTTGCTCTATGTGGCCCCGCCGGAGACGGTTATCGACCAGATCGGCAACATGAACCCGGCGTGGGTGGCCGTGGCGGTCGCCCTCGAGCTGGCGTCCTGCCTGAGCTACGTGATCGTCTTCCGGCGCTTCTTTCCCGAGCCTCCGCGGACGGTCAGCCGTCAGGTGGCGTGGAT
>JBAPXO010000114.1:0-5223 GCA_049284255.1 Solirubrobacteraceae bacterium
CCCCGGCGCGGCGCGCCCCCGTGGCGCGGCGGGCCCCGCCGTCGATCGCGGCTCCACCGGGTCCTTGCAGCGGCTCCAGGCTCATCGCGTGCACCCGAGGATACGGGTGCCCCCCGCCTCTATACTCGGCGCCGCGCGCGGCTGTAGCTCAGTTGGCTAGAGCGTCTGCTTGCCATGCAGAAGGTCGAGGGTTCGAGTCCCTTCAGCCGCTCTCTAGAAAAGCCCTCCAATCGGGGGGTTTTTCGCTAGTTGAAGCCGCGGAAGGTGGACCGTGACTAGTGCTTCGATCGCGCCGTGGCGGCGCGGTTATGACCGGGCCTGGCTGCCCAGGGACATCGGCGGTGGGCTGGCTGCGGGCGCGGTGGTGATCCCGCAGGCAATGGCCTACGCGACCGTTGCCAACCTCCCGGTGCAAGTGGGGCTGTACACCTGCATGGTCCCGATGGCGGTCTACGCGCTGATCGGCGGCTCTCGCACGCTGTCGGTCAGCACGACGTCCACGATCGCGATTCTCACGGCTTCCACGTTGGTTGCGGCTGACGTCGCTGCCGGCTCTCGTGATCCCGCTCGGACCTTGGCGATGCTGACCTTGCTTGTTGGCGCAATCCTTCTGGTCGCGCGGCTGCTTCGTGTTGGCGTCCTGATTGACAACATCTCCGAAGCGACGTTGACCGGGATCAAGGTTGGCGTCGGGTTGACGGTGGCGGCGGGACAGTTGCCGAAGTTGCTTGGTATTCCCGGTAACCCGAGCGCCGACAACTTCTTCAGCGAGATTCACGCGGTCCTTGATCAGCTCGGTCGCGTCAGCTCGACGACCATCGTGTTCTCGGCGGCCACGATTGCCGTTCTGGTCGGCCTGCGGCGGTTCGCGCCTCAGATTCCGGGGCCCCTGGTGGCGGTGGTAGGCGGCATTGTGCTCGTCGCGCTGACATCAATTGACGCTCATGGCCTCGCGTTGATCGCTCGGGTGCCGTCTGGACTGCCAGCGCCGGTCGCTCCGTCGTTTGCTCACGTCGCCGGTCTGCTGCCTGGCGCTTTCGCGATCGCGATCATGGTGTTTCTCGAGACCCTCGCGGTCGCTCGCAGCGTTCGCCGGGCGTCCGAGCCGGCGATCGATAACAACCAGGAGCTGGTTGCCAGCGGCCTGGCCTCACTGGCCGGAGCGTTCTTTCGGGCGATGCCGTCGGCGGGAGGCTTCTCTCAGACCGCGATCAACCAGCGCGCCGGCGCTCGCACCCAGCTCAGCGAGCTGGTGACCGTCGTGCTCGCGATCGCGTGTGCCCTGTTTCTCGGGAGCGTGCTTAGTGATCTGCCCGAGGCGACGTTGGGGTGCCTGGTGATCATCGCTGTGCTGGGGCTCATCGACCCGACCGAGTTCGTCCAGTTCTGGAAACTGAGCCGACTGGAGTTCTGGGTCGCGGTAGTCACCGCCGCCAGCGGGCTCGTGTTCGGGCTGCTTCCCGCCGTCCTCGTCGGCGTGCTCCTCACGCTTCTGCTGGTCTTGGTCGAGCTTGACCGCGTCGGCGTCAGCGAGCTGCAGCCGACCCCGGGCGACCGGGACATCGAGGCGGTCGGAGTCGGCACCGAGCCCGTCCCAGGGCTGCTCATCCTGCGCTTTGACGGTCCGCTCTACACCGCGAACGTACGCTCCGCCAACCGCAGAGTCATCACCGCGGTCGAGCAGCATCCAGACACTCGGGTACTCGCGCTCGACGCGACGGCGCTCGCTCGGGTCTCGCTCACCGTGGTGCATCAGTTCGCCGACCTGGAAGAGGAGCTTCTGGACCGGCACGTCAGGCTGTGGGTCGTCGCGCTCCCCCCGGCGACGCTGCGGATGGCTCGGCAGACTCCGCGCTGGCAAGAGCTCGCCCAGGCCAGCCGGCTATACCCGACGGCGCTCGCCGCGCTGAGGGCCTTCCGAGAAGCATCACCCGACGGGCCCGCCGCCTGATCTCCTGAAATGGGCTCTGACACAGAACCGTGGTCGCGACGCTCTGTCCGAGCGCGCCGACTTCTTCCCAGCCAACGTCGAAGGCTGCCAGCAGCGCGGTCTGCAGGGGGGGTACCCTGACGCCATGCCGATGCCCAAGCGGACAAGCGTCGAAGACTTCTTCGCGCAATTGAATGACGTTCAACGGCCGCACCTCGAGGCACTCAGGGAGCTGAGCGTCGAGGCCGACCCACAGGCACGGGAGGAACTGAAGTGGAACCTGCCGGTGTACGTCCGCGGCGAGAAGACGAGCCTGTGGATGCTTCAGAACTTCAAGAACCACTGTTCGCTGCGGTTCCCGCCCCCTTTCTTTGCCACTCAGAGGGCGGCGGTCGAGGCCGCCGGCTTTGAGGCCGGTGAGGGCTTCATCAAGCTTCCTTACCAGCGCGACCTGCCGATCGAGCTCCTGAAGGCGCTGCTGCAAGCACGGGTCGAGGAGTACGCAGCGACCGGCGCTGGCTGGAACGACCGCTGACCGGGCGTCAGCGCGGCCGGCTGATCACCAGCCGCAGCGCCCCCGAATAACTGGTCTGACCGCGCAGATACCCGTAGCGCTCGTCCCAGTCGCCGGAGCGCAGCGATTCTTCCAGCCGGCGCACGATCAGCTGCTCGGTCTCGGGGGCCAGGAGCGCCCACATCGACTGCGAGGCGCGCACGTCGGGGTCGAGGAGAGCCTCGGGCCGGTTCCAGAACGCCTCGAAGAACCCGTCCACACAGTCCGCGGGAGTGGGTATGGCCTGCACCCGTGTCCTCCCGCCCAGCGCTCGCGCGACGGCATCGATCGATGGGAACCGCGGCCGCTCTATCACGAGCCCCTCGGCCAGGAACTCCTGCTGCCATTCCGGAAGGCAGTCAAGATCGAAGGTGAGCACGACGACGGCGTCGCGGGCGACCCGCCGCAGCTCCGCGAGTCCCTTCTCCGGCGGTTCCCAGTGGTGGATGGTGATGCTGGCCATGGCGGCGTCGACGGCGTCGTCGTCCAAGGGCAGGGCCTCGGCCCGGGCATTGATGACCGGCGCCCGCTCGCGGCCACGCTGGCCTCGCATCGTCGCGCTCGGCTCGACCGCTAGCACCCAGCGGTCGTCGGGTTCGTAGGAGCCGGCGCCCGCCCCGACATTGAGCACGGTCTGGGCGTCGCCCAAGGCGGCGTGGAGGGCGGCGGCGATCCTCGGGTCGGTACGGCGGTGGCGGGCATATGTCCCCCCGTGCTGCTCGTAGTCGACGCGGGCCATCAGGAGGCGAAACGCTAGCCGACGCCGCCACCCCCACCCCCACCCCCACGCCCGTGCCGCAGGCGGTCGTCCAACGCGACGCCCCGGGTGGCAGGATTGCCAGGATGTCGGAGATCGAGACCGAAACCCCTCGCGGGTTGGCCCGCGTCCACCTGACGCACCCGCCCGGCCAAACGGCCTCCGCGGCCCTGGTCCTCGGACACGGCGCCGGCGGTGGGATCGGCGCTCCCGACCTCCAAGCGGCCCGGCGCGCCGCAACCGACGTCGGCCTGGCGGTGGCCCTCGTCGAGCAGCCCTACCGGGTGGCGGGCCGGCGGGCTCCGGCGCCGGCATCACACCTGGATGAGGCCTGGGTGGCGGTGATTTCCCGGCTGACGGCGCGCGAGCTCTCTGGCTTTTCGCTGATCTGTGGGGGCCGCTCGATGGGCGCCCGGGTGGCCTGCCGCACGGCTGTCCTCACGGGCGCCCGCGGTGTGCTCTGCCTGGCGTTCCCGTTGCTGCCACCGGCACGCGCCGGCGGTCGGCCGCCCTCGAGCCGCCTGCCGGAGCTCGAGTCGGTGCCGGTAGGAGTGCTGGTCGTGCAAGGCGAGCGCGATCGCTTCGGGATCCCGCCGCCCGGCCCCCGCCGGTCGGTCGTCGTGGTCACCGGCGATCATGCGCTCAGGGGCGACCTCGGCGCCGTAGGGGAGGCGGTGCAGAACTGGCTGCAAGGCATCCTCGGCGGCGCCAAGGTCGCCTGAGTAATGAAGGGTGGTGCCGGCAGGCGACCAGCCGCGGTCTGTTCGCCCGGGGAACGCGCCAGCACCCCCCCATGGTGAGCTTCTACCTCAACGGGCCGATCCGCAATCCATGCGCGAAAAGGCGGACGCTTGACGGCGCCAGCCTGCACCAAATTCAGGGCCGGAATATGGAGTGCCGCCGCCCACTAGTGGGACGCTAGGTTGAGAGCATGGCCAGCTCCGATGTGACGAGCCCGTGGATTGCGTCCGCCCCGTGGCTGGAACCGGTTCGCGGAGGCCACCCCACCTCGGCGATGATGGGGCTCAGCGGAATCGAGCAGCTCGCCGCCTTGCGCGACGGGACGATTCCCCAACCGCCGTTGTCGAGGCTCACGGGAATGCGCCTGGAGGAGTTCGGCGATGGGAACGCCACCTTCACGATGCCGCTCACCGGCTGGCTCACCGACCCGAGCGGGATCATCCCCATCGGACCGCTCGTGATCCCGACCGACGCGGCCATGGCGTGCGCGCTGATGACGCGCCTGCCCGCCAACAGCCCGTTCACGACATCTCAGCTCGTGCTCGCGCAGCTGCGGCCCGTATCCCAGGGTGCGACCGTGTCCGCGCGCGCGACCGTCGTGGAGGCGGGCGAAAAAGCGCTGATGGCCGAGGTGTCGCTGTTCGATGACGCCGACGGACTCGTCGCCCGCGGAAGCTCGCTGTGCGTGATCCTGCCCGCGACCGCACAGGGCGCACGCGAGCCTGACCGCCCCGCCACGGCGGCTGCCGACAGCTCAGATAACGGCCGCCAGGCCAGTCTCGACCCCTGGCAGCGCCGCCCACCTGATGATGGACTGCGCGCCCTGACCGGGCTGGTTGAGATCTCCGAGGAGCCGGGCGTGGTCAAGTTTGCTCTGCCGGCGAGCCCGTGGTTTGCCGCGCCTCCGCCCGGCCGCGTCCAGGGCGGAATGGTGGCGTTGCTCGCCGATGCCGCCATCAGCCGTGTCATCCGAGCAGCTGGACCGGAACACAGCACGTTTGCGCCGCTCGAGCTCAAGCTCAACTTCCTGCGTCCTCTGGCCAGCGACGGCGGCCAGGCTCAGGCCTGCGCCCGCCTGGTCCAGGCTGGGCGGCGGATCGCGGTGGCAGGCGCCGAGGTGCTCGACGCGCGGGGACGCACGATCGCGATCGCCAGCGGATCGGCGATCCGCGTCAGCTGACGGAGCGGACGACGTCGGTGGCCGGCGTCTCGGCGGGCTTGGCCGCCGGGCCGAAACTGATC
>JBAPXO010000115.1:0-4879 GCA_049284255.1 Solirubrobacteraceae bacterium
TCGCCGTTCCGACCACACGGTAACCGGCGGCGCGCAGGCACCGGATCGCTGCCAGCGAGGATCTGTCCTGGACGTCGGTGACGAGGACGCTCGGAGCGCCCCGGCCGGAGAAGCGCCGGGCCGGAGGTATGTCAGGTCTCTCCGCGGCCACGGGAGACGGCGATCTCGCCGGTGCGCGCCATCTCGATCAGCCCGAAGGGCCTGACCAGCGCCTCGAAGGCATCGACCTTGTCGTAGGTGCCGGTGATTTCGATGATCACCGAGCGCTTGCTGACGTCGACGACCTTGGCGCGGAAGATCTCGCAGATCTGCATCACCTCGGACCTCGCCGCCCCGTCGGCGTTGATCTTGAACAGGGCAAGCTCACGTGCCAACGTCTCGTTGGGCTCGAGATCGCGGATCTTGAGCACGTTGACGAGCTTGTGGAGCTGCTTGGTGACCTGATCGATCGGATGCACGGCACCGTCCAGCGTGAGCGTGATCCGGGAGATCGACTCGTCGTCGGTGGGGCCGACCGCCAGGGTGTCGATATTGAAGCCACGCCGGGCGAACAGGCCCGAGATTCGGGTCAGCACGCCGGGCTTGTTCTCGACGAGGATGGAGAGGATGTGCTTGCGGCCGGTGCGCAGGCCGACGGCGGCGTCGAGCTCGTCGAGCGAGAGGACGTCCTTGGTTGCCGGTTCGCCCATCGCTCAGCCCACCATGTCCCGCGCGGCCTGGCCGGCGGGGATCATCGGATAGGTGTTCTCCTCGCGGGTCACGCGCACGTCGACGAGGACCGGACCTTCGGTGGCCAGCGCCTCGCGCATATCGGAGACCAGCGTGCTCTTGTCGTGCAAGCGGATCCCGGTCGCGCCGTAGGCCTCGGCCACCTTGACGAAATCCGGCCACTGGCCCATATCGACGTGGCTGTAACGCTTGTCCCAGAAGAGCTCCTGCCACTGGCGGACCATTCCCAGGTAACCGTTGTTCATGATGAACACCTTGATCGGGATGCCCTCCTGCGTGCACGTCGCGAGCTCCTGCATATTCATCTGCACCGAGCCGTCACCGGCGATGCACACCACGGTCTGGTCCGGGCATCCCACCTGGGCGCCCATCGCGGCCGGTAGCCCGAAGCCCATCGTCCCCAAGCCACCCGAGGTGACCCACCGCCGCGGGTTGGCGAAGTGGAAGTACTGCGCCGCCCACATCTGGTGCTGACCGACGTCGGTGGTGACGACGGCGTCGCCGCCGGTGGCCTCGTAGAGCGCCTCGATCATGTACTGGGGCTTGATCTCGGCATCGATGGAGTCCTCGTAGCGCAGCGGATGACGCTCCTGCCAGGTGCGGATCCGCGTCCACCATTCCTCCAGTCGTGCGGGATCGGCGCCGAGCGCCCGGTACTCCGTCGTCAGCCGCGCGAGGATATTGCGGGCGTCGCCGACGATCGGGATGTGCGCCGGGACGTTCTTGGATATCTCCGCCGGATCGACGTCAATGTGCACGAACTTGGCGCGAGGGGCGAATTCCGACAGCTTGCCGGTGATCCGGTCATCGAAGCGCGCCCCGACGGCGATGATGAGGTCGGCCTCGTCCATGGCGTAGTTGGCGGTGCGGGTGCCGTGCATACCCAGCATTCCGAGCCACTGATCATGGGGGGCGGGAAAGGCGCCCAGACCCATCACGGTGGTCGTGACCGGGAACCGGTTCAGCGTTGCCAGCTCGGTGAGCTCGGCGGCGCCGTTGGCTGCGATAACGCCGCCGCCGGCATAGATGACAGGGCGCCGCGCGTTGGCCATCGCCTTCGCGGCGAGGCGGATCTGCTTCTGGTTGCCGTCCGTGGTCGGCTGATAACCGGGCAGATGCACGTCAGAGACCGGCTCGTAGGGGATGTCGGCGCGACTGAGATCCTGTGGGATGTCGACCACGACCGGCCCCGGGCGGCCCGTCCGGGCGATATGAAAGGCCTCGTGCAGGGTTCGCGGGATCTCCAGCGGGTGCTGGATCATGAAGCTGTGCTTGACGATCGGCATCGTGATCCCGATGGTGTCGGCCTCCTGGAAGCCGTCGGTCCCCAACAGCTCGGTCCTGACCTGGCCGGTGATGAACACGACTGGCACCGAATCCATCATCGCGTCGCAGATCGGCGTCACCAGGTTGGTGGCGCCAGGCCCGCTGGTGCCGAGTGACACTCCGACCTTCCCGGTCGCCTTGGCATAGCCCTCGGCGGCATGCCCGCCGCCGGCTTCGTGGCGGACCAGGATGTGGCGGATGCCGGCATCGTAGAAAGCGTCATAGGTGGGAAGGTTCGCCCCGCCGGGAAGGCCGAATACGACGTCGACACCTTCCGCTTTCAAACACTCCATGAGGGCGTCAACAGCACGCATATCTCGGCCTCCTTTCTCAGCTTGGCGGGGGTGAGTCCGGGCACCCATATGCCCGGGAAATCCGAGTGTACAGGCGATTTTTGCGCCACCCCGGCTTGCGCACCGGACCTTCTCCTGCTATCTCCCCACTTGGGGTAACTGAGGATGAGCGCTCGCGTCGGCATCGATCTGGTCTCAGTCGACGCCGTGCGGGACTCGCTCTCAGATCATGGCGAGCACTACCTGCGCCGGGTCTACAGCGACCGGGAGGTCGCGGACTGCCACACCAGCGCCGGCAGCGACGGCGAGCCCCGCCAGACGGAGGGCCGCTGCGAGGACCGCCGCTCCGGGGCCAGGATCGACCCCGCGCGCCTGGCGGCTCGCTTCGCTGCCAAGGAGGCCGCGTTCAAGGCGATCGGTGTCGGCGACGAGGCCGTGAGCTGGACGGACGTCGAGGTCGTGCGCGCTCGCGGGGGGGCGGTGCGCTTGGCACTGCGCGGCAGCGCAGCTACGCTCGCTCGCAGGGCCGGCGTGAAAGAGTTCGCCCTCAGCCTGTCGCATGGGCGCGACTTTGCAGCTGCTTTTGTGATTGCAGAGGTGGAACGAGTTGCCGATAGGTAGGGGACATGAACGAGACCATCCGTAGGGCAATCGAGGACCACGCCCGGCTCCCGGTGAGCGTGGCGACGCTCACCGATGATGACGACCTGTACCAGGCGGGTATGACCTCGCATGCCAGCGTCAACGTGATGCTGGCGCTCGAGGATGCGTTTGACATCGAGTTTCCCGACCACATGCTTAAGCGCAGCGTGTTCGAAAGCGTCGCCGCCATCGAAGCCGCCATCAGCGAGCTCCAGCCCGGCGTCACGGCATGACCGCGGTCACCGATCGTGAGCAGGAGCTGGTGCACGGGGTGCGCCGGATCGCTCGCGAGGTGGCAGCCGCCAATGCCGACGACGTCGATCGCAGCGCTCGGTTTCCCGCCGAGACCGTCGACGCCCTGCGTGAGCAGGGCGCTCTCTCGGCCTTCGTCCCGGTCGCGCTGGGCGGCGCGGGCGTCCCCTTCCATAGCCTGGCCGTCTGCTGCGTGGAGCTCGGTCGGGCCTGCGGCGCGAGCGCCATGGTGTTCGCCATGCACCAGATCCAGGTGGCCACGCTGGTCCGCCACCTCGACCCCGGAAGCTGGCACGAGGGCTACCTGGAGAAGCTGGCCGCCGAACAGCGGCTGATCGCTTCGGTGACCTCCGAGGTCGGGACCGGAGGCGACATGTCACGGTCGATCGCGGCGGTGACGCCATCCGACGGGGGCTCGGTCAGCTTCGAGAAGCAGGCGCCGACTGTCAGCTACGGTGCCTACGCCGACGATCTGCTGACCACACTACGCCGTTCGCCTGACGCCGAGTCCGGAGATCAGGTCGCCGCGCTCACTCACCGTGAGCAGAACGAGCTTGAGGCGACCGGAACCTGGGATGTGCTGGGGATGCGCGGTACCTGCTCGCCCGGCTACGTCGTCCGGGCGCGGTTTGGCTCCGAGCAGGTTCTCTCCACGCCGTTTGCCCGCGTGGCCTCGGAGTCGATGGTGCCGATCTCCCACGTGCTGTGGTCACACCTCTGGCTGGGCATCGCCGAGGATGCCTTTGACCGAGGGCGGGCGTTCGTCCGCGCCGCCGCCAAGCGCGCTTCGGACGCGGGCGGCGCCAATCAGCTGCCGTCCGCCCAGCGCCTGTCGAGGCTCTCGGGCGAGCTCGCGATGTTGCGCGCGCTCGTCGCCTCAGGTCTCCAGGAGTTCCTGGCCTGTGCCGAGGGTCCCGAACGCGAGCGCCTGTCGACGATGGGATCGACCCTGCGCTTCAACAACCTCAAGATCGCGGCCTCCGAGCAGGCCGGCAAAATCTCCCGGGGAGCCTTGGACGTGTGCGGGATCATGGGCTTCAAGAACGATTCGCCGTTCAGCGTTGGTCGGCACTTGCGCGACACCCTGTCGGCCCCGCTGATGGTCGCCAACGAGCGCATCCACCAGACCAACGCGGGGCTGCTCCTGATCGCCAAAGAGGTGTGATGCCTGAGTTTCGAGCCGGCACCCAGGAGCAGGTCACCTATCTGGATGAGCTCGTCGAGGCTGGGCTGTTGGCGCGCACAGGCGTTCATGGCCTCTACGCCCATGGCGGCGAGTTCGAGCGGGTACGGCTGAAGTTCGATGCGCTCGTGACTCGCGCCGCTGCCTCCGAGTCCCCCGAGGTGCTCTCCTTTCCTCCCGTCATCCCGCGCCGGCAGCTGGAGACCAGCGGCTATCTCGGATCGTTCCCGCATCTCGCCGGCACGGTCTTCGCCTTCGAAGGAGACGAGGAGGCGGCCGCGCAGCAGTTCGAGCTGGCCTCTCGCCACGAGGACTGGAGCGGCTTTCAGGCGATGAGCGAGATGGTGCTGACCCCCGCCGCGTGCTACCCGCTGTACCCCGCGGTCGCCGCCCGCGGCCCGCTCCCCGAGGGGGGCGTGACCCTCGACACCTCCGATGCCTACGTCTTCAGGCG
>JBAPXO010000116.1:0-8434 GCA_049284255.1 Solirubrobacteraceae bacterium
GCGAGATGGGCGCCGATCAGACCGTGAAGGTCGACGGCTCCAAGCACGTCGACACCGTCAAGGAGATGACCGACGGGCTGGGCGCGGAGGCGATCATCGACTTCGTGGGCGAGAAGGGTGCGATCGAGGATGGGATCGAGATGATCCGCGACGGCGGCTTCTACTACGTGATCGGCTACGGCGAGAACATCGACATCCCGACGATCGACGTCATCTCGAGAGAGATCTCGTTCATCGGCAACCTCGTCGGCACCTACGCCGATCTCCAGGAGCTGATGACGCTGACCGCTCAGGGCCAGGTGACGCTGCACACCTCCACCTACCCGCTGGACGCGATCAACGATGCCATGGCGGATCTCGACGGCGGCCGCCTTCAGGGCCGCGGCATCCTGATCCCCGCCGAGGCCTGAAACCGAGGGAGCTCTGACACGAGATGGGAAAGATCCTCTACTTCAATCACGAGGCCCGGCAGCTGCTGGCCGCCGGCGTGGATGAGCTCGCCAACACGGTCAAGGTGACGCTCGGCCCCAAGGGTCGAAACGTCGTGCTCGAACGGTTGACCGGGGCGCCGACAATCACCAACGACGGCGTCTCGATCGCCCGGGAGATCGAGCTCTCCAACCCGCTGAAGAACATGGGCGCCCAGCTCGTCCGGGAGGTCGCCAACAAGACCAGTGATCAGACCGGCGATGGGACGACCACCGCCACGCTACTCGCACAGGCCATCGTGCGCGAGGGAATGAAGGCGCTCGAGGAGGGAGCAAACCCGATGCTGCTGCGCCGCGGAATCGAGGACGCCACGGAGCTGATCGTGGCCGATCTGCGGCGCGGCGCACGGGATGTCTCCGGCGAGAGCGATCTCGAGCACGTGGCCACGATCGCCGCCAAGGAGGACGAACGGATCGGACACGCCGTGGCGCGGGCCCTGCACCGGGTCGGGCCCGAGGGAGTCGTCACCATCGAGGAGGCCGAACTTCCCGGGATCGAGGTCGAGTTCGTCGAGGGCATGCACGTCGAGAACGGTCACTTCTCGCCCTACCTCGTCCAGGACACCCACCGCATGGAGACGGTCTTCGAGAACCCGTACATCCTGCTCACCAACAAGTCGATCTCTCAGGTCCAAGACCTGATGCCGATGCTCGACGCCGTCATGCGCTCGCCTCGGCCGCTGATCATCTTCGCCGAGAAGGTCGATGGCGCGGCGCTTGGGCTGATCGTCCAGAACAACCAGCACGGGACGCTGCAGGCCGTCGTCGTACGCGCTCCCGGATTCGGCCACCGCCGGATCGCCCACCTCCACGACCTCGCGGCTTTCACCGGAGGCGAGGTGATCACCGAGGACGCTGGACTGACCCTCCAGCACGTCAAGCCGTCGACGTTCGGCTCTGCGCGGCGGGTTGTCATCACCGAGGATTCGACCGTGCTCGTGGAAGGTGCGGGCACCGCCGACCAGGTGCAGTCACGGCTCAGTCAGATCCGGGCCGAGCTCGAGCGCGCCACCCAGGACACCGACATCGAGGTTCTGCGTGAGCGGCTGGCCAAGCTCTCGAGCAGCCTGGCGGTGATCCACGTCGGCGCCTCGACAGGCCCCGAGCTCAAGGAGAAGCTGCGCCGCACCGAAGGCGCCCTCGCCGCCACCCGGGCGGCCGTGAGCGAGGGCATCGTCGCCGGCGGCGGGACAGCCCTGCTGCGCGCCGCCTCGGCGCTGCACGACACCGGGTTGGAGGGTGACTACCTGAGGGGCGTCGAGGTCATGCGCGACGTCCTCGCCGAGCCCCTGTACTGGGTGTCCACCAACGCCGGCTACGACGGCCAGGCGGTGATCGATCAGGTTCGGGCGATGCCACCCGGCCACGGGCTCAACGCCCTGAGTGGGAACTTCGGAGATCTCTTCGAGGACGGCGTGATCGATCCGCTGCGGGTCACTCGGTTGACCGTCGAGCATGCCGCCTCGGTGGCGGCGCTGATGCTTACGACTGAGGCGTTGGTGGCCGAGGAACTGGTGGCTCAGCCTGGCGCGGTTATCGCCCCCGGTTTCGGGGACCTCGCCGAAGGGTTGGCTAGGCCGTCGTCGCCGGTGTAGGTGGCCTGACGGGTCGCGGCCGCCCGGCATCCCCATCTGCTCTGCGGGCTTTGGTTTCTTGAGGCACGAAGGGTCTGGCTTCGTTCGCGCGAGCAGAGAAGATGGGGATGCCGACGGCCGCGCCCCCCTCCGGTATCGGCGCGAGTAGGCCAAGCCGCGCTGCCGCCGCAGGCCGCCGGCGACGATAATCCGCCGCGTGATGCCTAGAGGCGCAATCGGGGGCTGAGGTGGACTGGTCTATTCCGGATGACGTGACCGAGCTGCTGGGCTCGATCGATGCGTTCATCGATTCTGAGCTCGTGCCTCTCCAGGAGGCCAATCCCGACCTCTTCGATCATCGGCGGGAGTTCACGCGGACGGATGTTGAGCGCGGCGGGGTTCCCACCGCGCGCTGGCACGAGATGCTGGGCGAGGCGCGGCGGCGGGCGATCGCGGCGGGCTTCTACAAGTACCCGTTCCCAGTGGCGCTCGGCGGTCAGGATGGGTCGAACCTGGCGATGGCGATCATTCGTGAGCACCTGGCTCATCGCGGGCCGGGGCTGCATGCCGAGCTCTCGCATGAGGCCTCGGTAGTCGCCAACGAGCCTCTGGTGCTGGTGCTGCACGAGTATGGGACCGAGGAGCAGAAGGAGCGTTACCTGAAGCCGCTGGTCGAGGGCGAGACCTCGATCGCCTTTGCTCTGACCGAGCCCGAACACGGCTCAGACGCCACGTGGCTGACGACCCGGGCGCGACGCGATGGCGACGAATGGGTGCTCGATGGGGTCAAGCGGTTCATCACCGGCATCGACGTCGCTTCGACGGTGCTCGTGTTCGCGCGTACGTCGGGCGTCGATGGGAAGGCGCAGGGGATCAGTGCGTTTCTTGTGCCCACGGACGCCCCCGGGCTCGAGGTCCCCTACTACTGGTGGTGCCTGAACATGCCCACCGATCATGGTGAGGTGGCGCTTGACGGAGTGCGCGTGGGCAACGACGCCGTGCTTGGGGAAATTGACCGTGGGCTTGACTGCGCACAGCTCTTCGTCCACGAGAACCGGATCCGCCAGGCGGCGTCCTCGCTGGGCGCGGCCCAGTTCTGCATCGACCGCAGCATCGAGTACGTGCGAGAGCGGGTGATCTTCGGCCGGCCGCTCGCCGACTACCAGGGGATCCAGTGGCAACTCATCGAGCTCCAGACCGAGGCCGAACTCGTGCGCAACACCCTCTACAAGACCGCCTGGCAGATGGATACGGCCGGCCCGAACGGCGCGGGCGGCTCGACGAGTGCCAAGACGAGCGTCTCGGACAAGGTCTCGATGGTCAACTACCGCGCCAACCGTCTCGCCTGCGACGCCGCCGACCGTGCGATCCAGGTCCACGGCGGCCTCGGCTACACCCGCCATGTCCCGTTCGAGTACATCTACCGCCACCATCGCCGTTATCGCATCACCGAGGGCTCCGACGAGCTGCAGCTGCGGCGGATCGCCGGGCGGATGTTCGGCTTCAGCCGTGCGCCCTCCTGAAACGCGCAGCTAGACCAGGAGCGCCAAGGCGTGCTCGAGCATCGGCGGCGTGGTCTGAGCGACGAGCTCCAGGCCGGGATCGGGCTCGTCCAGACGGCGGTTTCGCTTGGCCAGCACCGACATCGTGGCCCCGAGCTTGTAGTAGCAGAGGGCGACGAACCAGTTCAGGTCCGCCGGCACGTCCCCGCCAGACGTCTCCAGGTATTCCGAGAGCAGCTCGCCGGGGCCGGGCATGGCGTCGGCGGCCGCCTGATTGGCCGGATCGCGCGCGGAGACGCGCTGCTGGATCGGGTCGGCGAACGCCATCACCCAGGCCAGATCGTTGCGGGGGTCGCCCAGCGACCACAGCTCCCAGTCGATGATCGCCGCCAGGCGCTCGCCGGCGAATTGCATGTTGCCCAGGCGATAATCGCCGTGGAGGATCCGGGCGGGCAGCCCGGCCGGGATCCGCTCGGCCAACGCGCGCTGGAGTGAGAGCTCGTCGCCGCGCAGGTCGTCGCCGGCGGTCGCAAACAGTGCGCTCCAGCGCTGCAGTTCATCGGCGAGGGAGAGCGCGGGCTCGTCGGCCAACCCGACAGTCTCGGGGGTGACGGCCTGCAGGCGCGCGAGCATCGTCGCCGCGCCCAGCGCGCGGGTCCGCACGACCTCCGCGGTCGGCGGCGAGTCGCTGACGTCCCACTTGGGCTCATACGCCTCGCCGGGGACGAACTCCATCACGAAGAACGGGGGAGACCCGTCGTCCTCGAACACGACCTCGGGCACGCAGACGCCGGGCACGCCATGAAGCGCCCTCAACACCCTCGCTTGACGCAGGACGTCGCGGTTGCGGACCGGGGCCAGCCCGGGCGGGGCGACCTTCAAGACAACTCTCCCGTCGTGTTCGCCGGCTTCCCGCAACGCCGCCGAGAACGTCAGGCTCGAGATCCCGCCCTGAAGCGGCTCCAGGTCTTCGATCCGAGCCGCCGGCCAGCGCTGCCGCGCGGCGAGCTCGCCTCGGCGCACGAGCTCGCCGGGATCAAGCTTGTTCACGACGCTTGTGGCGGCCGACGGATGACGCTGCCGGTCACCGACATCGTGTTGAGCGACTGGCCGCCGTCGATCATGAGCTCCTGGCCGGTGACGGCCCCGGCCGCCGGGGAGGCGAAGTAGGCGACAGCCTCGGCGATCTCCTCCGGGTCGACCATCCGCCCGGTCGGGATCCGCTGCACCCAGGCGTCGATGATGTCCTGGGGCATGCGCAGGACTCCGGCGCTCGCCACGAGGCCGGGGAGGATGGCGTTGGCGGTGACCCCGTACGCAGCGTTCTCGGCGGCGATCGTCTTGACCATCCCGAGCAGCCCGGCCTTGCTGGCGCTGTAGGCGACCTGCGCCGGCATCCCGTGGGTCGCGGCGATGCTCGAGGTGACGACGATCCGACCGAAGCCACGCTCCCGCATGCCGCGCAGACACGCCTGGATAACCCGGAAGCTGCCTGTCAGGTTGATGTCGACGTCGCGTCGCCAGCGCTCGAGGTCCATCGTGTGAGCGGCGCCGAAGGTCGTGGTGAGCCCGGCGTTTGAGGCCAGCACATCGATGTCGGGAAGCGCGGGCAGCTCGTCGCGTGCCAGATCGACCTGATACGTGCACCCGGGCGCGACGTCGAGGGTGACGACGTCCATCCCGGCGTGCTGAAGGCGCGCGGCGATCGCCGCGCCGATCCCGCCGGGGTGGGCCGCCCCGGTGACCAGCGCCTTGAGCTGGTGCTCGCCGCTCGCCATCAGGCGCCCCAGTGGGTTTCGGTGGAGCCCACTAGGCCATCGTCAGGCCGCCGCTCACCGACAGGGTCTGGCCGGTGATGTATCCGGCGCCCTCGCTGGCGAAGAACCGCACCGCGGCGGCGACGTCGTCGGGCTTACCCAGCCGCTTCATGGGGACGGCACGGGCCATCCGCTCGAGCACCTTGTCGGCGTCCTCGTGGGCCTGTGCCACGTCCTGGAGCATCTCGGTGTCGGTCGGGCCCGGGCAGACGACGTTGGCGGTCACACCCATCCGCGCGGTTTCGCGCGCGATCGTCTTGGTGAACGAGATCACCGCTCCCTTCGCCCCGGCATAGACCGACTCCAGCGAGGAGCCGACGCGTCCGGCATCGGAACTGATGTTGACGATCCGTCCCCAGCGGCGCTCGATCATCGAGGGCAGGAGAGCCTTGGTCAATCGCAGGCTGCCCTTGAAGTTGATCTCGAGCACCTCCTGCCAGAACTCCTCGTCGGTGTCCAGGAAGGGTTTGAGCTCATCCCACCCGGCGACGTTGACGAGCACGTCCACCTCGCCGTACTCGGAGCGGGCGGCCTGTACTCCGGCGGCGACACTGTCGCGGTCGCGGATGTCCATCTCGATGGCCATCGCGGCGTCGCCGGCATCGGTGATTACCCGTGCGGTCTCGGTCGCACCCTCGGCGCGGATATCGGCGATCACGACTGCCATCCCGTCCTGGGCCAGACCCCGGGCGATCGCCCTTCCGATTCCTCGCGCACCCCCGGTGACGAGGGCGACGCGGCCAGCGCGGCTGCTCTCCATGGCGGGCACCATACCCGGCGTCCGCCGCGCGCGGTCAGCCGTCAGAGATTCCCTTGGCGCGCAGCTCGGCGACCGCGCTGTCGCTCTTGGCCAGGCCGTCGAGGGACATCGCCCGCAGCACACCCCGGGTCTTGGAAAACTGGACGTCGCGGTAGTCGACGATCTCGAGCTGGTTGCCCGAGGGATCGCGCACTCGCAGCCCGCCGGATGCGGCGACCTTCTCGCCGGCCTCAAGCAGCTCCGCCCGCAGCGCTTCCTTGTCGGAAACCACGAGTCCGACGTGGCGGTCGCGGTCGGGACCGTCCATGTGGCCCTCGCTGAGCGCCAGGAATTGGTCCCCGAGGTCGATCCAGGCCATCCCGCGCCGGCGCCCGCGCAGCTCGAAGTCAAAGAAGCGCTCGTACCACGACAGGGCGTCGTCGAGGTCGTCGACTTCGAAGGCGACGTGGTTCACGCCGATCGCGCGGACGGGCATCAGTCGATCAACGAAAGCCCGAGCAGACCACCCGCATCCAGGTGATGCGACCCTCGTGCTCCCGGTAGTACGCCTGCTGCTCGACCTCGAACGGCCCGTCGGGATTGCGACCGGCAAAGCGATAGCCGACGCGATTGGTGTCGGCGAACGAGTCGGTCTGCACCGATACCACCTCGTGGATCTCGTCTGACTCGTCGAACCAGTGGGTGAGGATCTCGTCCACCAGCTCGCGCGCCGAGGATGCGCGCCAGGTCCGGTTCGGCGTCAGCCCGAGGAAGTCGATCTCGGGATCGAGGAGCTCCTGCAGTTCCTGGAAGTTCTTGCCGCTGAGCGCGCGCACGTAGGCGGGGCCCAGCGGGGACTCGGTCTGCGTGCTCATCTCGGGGCGAGCGTACCGTCGCCTCGGCCGATCGGCAAGCGGGCGCTTGCGCCAGCCGACGGTCCTGAAACACTGGGCCACCGATTGCCTGAACCGCTCGACTTCGATCCGATCGCGGAGGCCGCCCGCCAGTGGCGCAAGCACTGGGGGACCGCTCCGGTGCCATCGATGATGGCCGTGACCTCGGTGATGCGCGTCCAGCAGATCCTGCTGGCGCGGCTCAACCAGACGCTGGTGCCCTACGACCTGACCTTTGCGCGCTACGAGGCGTTGATGCTGCTCTATTTCAGCCGCGCGGGCGCGCTGCCGATGGGCAAGATTGGCGTTCGGCTTCAGGTTCATCCCACGAGCGTCACCAACCTCATCGACGGTTTGGAGAAGCAGGGGCTGGTGGCGCGCTCGGCCCACCCGTCGGACCGCCGCACGACGCTGGCCGCGATCACTGACGCCGGACGGGAGGTGGCGGCGCGGGCGACCGAGGACCTTCAGGAGATCAGCTTTGGGCTCGACGCCCTGGGGCGATCCGAGCTCGACTCACTCACCGCCCTGCTGAAGCGGGTGAGAGTCGAGGAAGGCGACTTCACAAACGAGGAGTGAATTAGTTGGACTTCCGACTATCGGCCGCGCTACAGTTATCCGCAGAGGACCCATGACCGTGCTCGACAACATCCCCGTCTCCTACGAGGACTGGCGGACGGCCTACGGGCTGACCCCAGAGCGTGACGCTCCGTTCACGAGCATGTCGGCCGAGGAGATCAAGCCGCTGTACACCGAGCGCGATCTGCCCGACCTGGCGATGATCGGGCTTCCCGGCCAGTACCCGTACACGCGCGGCGTCTACCCGTCCATGTACCGGGGACGGTTGTGGACGATGCGCCAGTTCGCCGGCTTCGGGACCGCCGCGGAAACCAACGCTCGCTTTCACTACCTGCTCGAGCATGGGCAGACCGGCCTCTCGACGGCCTTCGACATGCCGTCGCTCATGGGCCATGACTCAGACCATCCGCGCTCGCTTGGGGAGGTTGGCCGCGAAGGGGTGGCGATCGACACCGTCCTCGACATGGAGACGCTGTTCGGTGGCATTCCCCTGGGTGATGTCTCGGTGTCGATGACGATCAACGCTCCGGCGGCCATCATGCTGGCCTTCTACGTCGTCGCCGCCGAGCGCCAGGGCTATGGGCCCGAGCAGCTCAGCGGAACCATCCAGACCGACATCCTCAAGGAGTACATCGCTCAGAAGGAGTGGTGCTTCCCGGTCGACCCGGCAATGCGGCTGGTCACCGACATGGTCGAGTGGTGTGCGGAGCACATGCCGCGCTGGCACCCGATCAGCATCTCCGGCTACCACATCCGCGAGGCGGGATCGACCGCCGCCCAGGAGCTCGCGTTCACGCTCAAGGATGGGCTCACCTACGTCGAGCACGCCGTAGCCCGCGGGC